>JALNZK010000114.1 GCA_023229365.1 Pseudomonadota bacterium
GCGACATCTGCCGGAGCACCGATCAGCGCACCGTCATCGCCGCCGTTATTCGGAGGGCGGGAGTGGGGAATAAACTGCCACTGTTCCTGTCAGACAAGGAGCCAGCCAGCCTCTACGCGAACCTTTGCTCATTTGTCTTCGACTACTGCTCCCGCCAGAAGGTCGGCGGCACCTCGATGACCTATTTCATTCTGAAACAGCTCCCGATCCTATCACCTACGACTTTTACAGAACCATGCATCTGGTGGTCCGGGGAGACCATCGCCGCATGGCTCCGACCCCGCGTGTTGGAGCTGACGTACACCGCCTGGGACCTCCAGCCCTTCGCCCGCGACGTGGGCTACGACGGCCCGCCGTTCCGCTGGGACGAGGCGCGCCGGTTCCTCCTCCGCGCCGAGCTGGACGCCGCCTTCTTCCACCTCTACGGCATCGCCCGCGACGACGTGGACTACATCATGGAGACCTTCCCCATCGTGAAGCGCAAGGACGAGAAGGCCCACGGAGAGTACCGCACGAAGCGGGTCATCCTGGAGATCTACGACGAGATGCAGCGGGCCGCCGACACCGGCGTCCCGTACCAGACCCGGCTGACCCCGCCCCCGGCGGACCCGGCGGTGGCGCATCCGGCGCGGGGCGTCGAGTCCGCCGTCCCGCGTGCCGCGGCGGTCGCGGCCGAGCTGATCGCGCCCGATCTCGCCGCGATCGCGGACGGGGCGTGGGCGACGCCGATCGGCGTCACGCCGGAGAACGTGACGCTGTTTACGCTCGTGGACCTCCTCGGGAGGACCGGTGGGGCCGACGCCGAGAAGCTCCGGCTGGCGGCGCTGATCGCGCGCAAGCCCGTGCTCGCCATCCCCTTCCTCGCGGACGCCGACAAGGCGCACTGGCAGCGCGTGATCGGTGCCGAGGCGCAGCCGCTCCCGGCCAACGTCGTCGCCCTCGACCAGGTGCGGCGGGACGGTGTGGATCGAGCTTGGAGAGACGTGGTGCAGCAGCTGCGCGGCACGGGCGCGCTCGCCGTGGACACGACGGCACAGCGGTGGAGCACGGGCGGGCGGTTCGCGGAGGTGCAGGATCTCGTTGCCGACAAATCATGGGTAGCTGGGCGCACGTCCTGGGCGATCCAGCTGCTCGCGGAGATCGAGTGCGTCGAGGCGGAGCAGAACCTCGTCGCGTTCGTGAGGAGCGTGGGGGATGGCACGGCAGAAGGAGCTGTTTCCTAGACCGACGACGGCGATCCATGTCGACCCGGATCGCGACGAGCCGCGCGTGTGGGTGCGGCGGCTGGTGCTCTGGTCCCGGCCCGGCGAGGTGATTCGCGAGATCCCGCTGCGGCGCGGCCTCAACATCGTCTGGTCGCCGGACCCGGCTGAGGAGGCGGCGCGGGCGGGGCGCACCGGCGGGATCGGGCACGGCGCAGGCAAGACGCTCCTGTGCCGCCTGCTGCGCTACTGCCTGGGTGAGGAGACCTTCGCCAACGAGGAGCTGCGCGAGCACATCGGCCGCGCGTTCCCGGACGGGCAGGTCGGCGCCGAGGTTGTGGTGAACGGGGAGCCGTGGGGCGTCGTGCGGCCGCTCGGTGCGACCCGCCGACACCTGTCCGCCGTCGGCGTCCCGCCCGAGGACCTCCTCGCCCACGAGGGGCGCGCCCCGGGCATGGACCCCCTGCTGGAGGCGATCACCGGCCAGGTGCTCCGCCTCGGCGCCGCGGGCGACGTCTTCCCCAGCCCCAAGAAGTGGAAGCAGTGGCTGCTCGGCCTAGCCTGGTTGTCGCGCGATCAGGAGTGCCGCTTCGGCAAGATCCTAGAGTGGCGGGATTCGAGCGCAGAGACGAAGAGCACGCTGCCCGCGATCGGCGCGGAAGCCACGCAGGTGGTCGTGCGCACGTTCCTGGACGTGATGTCGGCGGCGGAGCTGAAGACGCGGACGCGGCTCGATACTCTCGCCCAGGAGAAGCAGACCCTCGGCCAGAACCTGGGATTCGTCGAGCGCATGATCTCCGAGCTGGGAAGGCAGCTGGCGCACGCGTTGAAGCGCGACGAGGCGTTCCTCGGGACCGAGCGGCTGGCGGCGACGGCGATGGTCGATCAGGCCACGGAGGCGCTCCGCGCCGTCGAGGAGGCCGGGGCGCACGACGTCGCCGACCCGGCGCTGCCCGGCCTCCGGTCCAAGCTGGAGGTCGTCATCCAGCAGATCGCCGTCCTGGTCAGCCAGCGGGGGATGGCCGACGGTGCGATCGCCACGCAGAGGGAGATGATCGCCGTCCTACGGGGTGAGCTGGAGAACCTCGACGCCGACGCAATCAAGGTCCGCCTCGGGCCGTCCTGCCCGGTTTGCGCCGTGCCGATCGATCAGGCGCTCGCCGAGGGTTGCCGGATCTCGCTCGCGCGCCGCGATCCGGCGGACGTCGCCGCCGAGAAGGCCGACACCGCGGGGAAGGTCGCCGAGCACGAGCGCGCGATCCGGACGTTCGAGGCGCAGATCGCCGAGAAGGACGTCGCCCTGGAGAACCTGCGCGCGGACGAGACGGCTCTGCGCGATCAGATCGGCGCGATCGAGCGCAAGATGGCCACAGCGCGGAACCGGCGGCGGGAGAAGTGGTACGCGGCGCGCCGGGTGCTGGACGACGCGCGGCGCTACACGGACCTGTTCGACCAGCGGGAGCGCCTCCGGGAGCAGATCGGCAAGGCCCACGACGAGGAGGAGCAGCTCAAGACCCGGCGCAAGTCCCAGCAGAAGCGGCACACCGAGGTCGTCGGCCGCCTGAGCACCCTGTTCAACTGGGTGTGCCGGGAGCTGCTCGACACCGAGGTCGACACGCACGTCGACCTCTCGGGGCGCGGGATCGAGGTGCGGGTGCCCACCGTGGGCGGCAACGCGATCGAGTCGCTCAAGGTGGTCGCCTTCGACCTCGCCGCGTTGCTCATGAGCATCGAGGGGCGCTCCGCGCTCCCGGCGTTCCTGATCCACGACAGCCCGCGCGAGGGCGACCTCGGCCTCTCGATCTACCACCGCCTCTTCAAGCTCATGGTCGACCTGGAGCACCGCTGTCCCGAGCCACCGTTCCAGTACATCATCACGACTACGACGAAGCCGCCGGAGGCGCTGATCGACAAGCGGCACCTCAGGCTGACGCTGAGAGGGGAGAAGCCGGAGGAGAGGTTGCTGAGAACTGGGGTCTAGCCTGCGCTGGGCTTCGAGAGGTGACACGTGACCGAGAAAAAATCGAAGACTCCGAAACCCTGGAAGCCCGCTGGACGCGGGTTGGTCATCGCAGGGGGAACTGAGCAACTTTCGCAGGGGCTGCAAGAACTCGACACGCCGTTCTACTCGTTCAACCCGAATGTGTACGGGAGATGGTAGCTTGGCGGGAAGCCCCGCACAAAGGCTACATCGTGCTCATGGTTGATGGTGTAGCGCCGGGAGTTGATTGGTAAAAGCAAACTAACGTAGAGGGCTACATGACTAAAAAAGATCTGCGATCTGACCCGTCCTCAGCGTCAGGATCACGTGAGGGTTCGGCGAAGTCGATTTCCGAAACGGCGACCTCGGCCGTCGCGGTCATCGCCACTGGCGGGGCCGCGATCGCCGAGAGCTACTTGTCAGGATCTCCTCTTCCGATTATTAGCGGAGTAGCTGCCTTGCTGGATCGGTATTCCACGGAGCGGACAACAGAACGGCTGCGCTCATTCGTTGCTGAAGTTGAAGATCGCTTAGGGCAGGCTCTGGCACACGTCAATCAACTCGAAGATCATCGACAGGATCAGGTTGTACGCATCCTTCTGGAAGCACGGTTCGCGTCGGAGCGGGAGAAACTGGGTCGGCTGCGCAACGCGATGGCGAACGCGATCGCCGCAAACATAGAGGATTTTTGGTTTGGTGCACTTCACGAGTGCTTGACTCAGGTGACCACCACGGAAGCCCTAGTTCTGCGGGCTTTCTACGGCATTCCGGAGAGTGCACGAGTACATGTCGGTGAAGGCGATACCGGGTTCTTTCCAGCCAAACTAGTCACCCCACCTTCACCTGATGTTGCGAGCGCTATGCCCTCCATGATCCGGAGACTTGTGCAGTTGGGATTGATTGAAGATCAAAGTACAGGTCGGTTTGGTGGACCGACGGCGAATAGCATGCTGGAAAAAACGGCACTCGGTCGGCGGTTCCTGTGGTTGGTAACCGACGAACCCGGAACGCCAATGCCCGAGTAGTCGACCACCCGACCGTTTGGAAACAGATTGAGGCCGTCGCCAACGAGCCACTGGTGCGAGGAACGATCGAAGGAGTGTACCGATGCCTGAACCGACCGTGTACCTGTGGCGGGAGAACGCAGAGCACCAGCGGTGGCGGCCCACAACCCTGTCCGCCGAGGGCAAGGACGAGAAGTTCCTCGAACGGCTCATCGCCGAGCGGCCCGAGCTGCTCGGCCTCGAATCGCGCAGCACCGGCATCTACGGTCCCTTCGTGCCGTTCTCGCAGCTCGCGTTCGTGACGCCGCAGGGGCGGAACATCCGCCCGGACCTCGTGTTCCTCACCGCGAGCGGCCACGCGGTGATCGTGGAGGTGAAGCGGTACGACAACCCGGAGCTGCGCGAGCGCCACGTCATCGCCCAGGTCGTGGACTACGCGGCCTCGTTCGCCGCGCTGAAGCCCGAGGAGCTGCTGCGGCTGTTCCAGCCGTCGGCGGGTGCCGCGGCCTCGTGGCCCACGCTCGCCGAGCTGCTCTTCCCCGAGGAGGCCGATCCGCAAGAGCTGGCCCAAACGCTGCTGCACCGCTTCCGAAACGGGGAGATCCACCTCGTCATCGCCTGTGACCGGGAGCCGACGGGGCTGCGCGAGCTGGTAGAGGGCGTGGCGAGTCAGAGCGCGCTGTCGTTCGGCTTCAGCGTCGTCGAGGTGCGACCCTACGTCAGCGACGATAAAAAGAACGGCATCCTGTTCTTCCAGAGCACCGCCGTGGAGACCGAGATCGTCGCCCGCACCGCCGTGACGGTCACCATCGAGCGGGGCGCCCCCGAGCCGGGCGTGACCGTGACTGTGGACAGCCCGAAGAAGGTCGAGCAGGCGGTGGAGAAGGCGCGCCGCCGGGGCGGTGGTGGGCGGCGGGTGACACTCGTTGATGAGTCGAGGCCGTTCCTGCTGGCGAGCGTCGCGGATCTGATCCGGACGCGGCGTGTCGGCATCCCCGAGCGGGGCTGGTGGGGGTTCTGCGTCAACAACAACGTCACTACGGACCCGACCGGGAGCTTCAAGCTGATCGTCCGGTTCATGGACTACGGCGGCGATCACGTCTCCGCCGAGGCCAAGGGGAGGATTCTGATCGATTTCAAGCTGCCCGGGAAGAAGGACCGGGAGCGCCGCCTCGACGCTCTGCACCGGATGGTTGAGCGGGCGACCGTGCCATTCGAGCAGGCGCTCGGGACCAAGGCCGCATTTCACGCATCCGCCAAAGGCCCGGCCTGGAGCGTGCCTTCAACGGCGATCCCGGAACCCCAGACCCCGGAGGCGCTCGCCGCGTGGATGGAGAAGGTCTACCGACACGTCGCGGCCCAGCTGCCGCTGCGGGCCGCCAAGCCGGTTTCGGAGTCCGACCTGGAGGCCATTTTGAAAGGCGACGTGATCGCCGACGGCGGTGACGAGGGCGTCGACGAAGGGGACCATGACGACCGCGACGAGGAGGAGCAACCATGACCAACACCTGGATGGTCCGCGCCGGACGCGGCAGCTACGTGTTCGAGGAGTTCGAGAAGAAGCGCTGCGTCGCCCTCGGCTGGGCGGAGATGGGGGACATCTCCGGGATCAAGACGCGGGAGGATCTTGGTCGCCGCCACGACGAGGCAAACCCGGACCTGAGCAAGGCCGCGCGGGGCGTGCAGCTCGGGATGATCGCGCGGTTCGTCTTCGATCTCGCCGAGGGTGACAACATCGTCACCTACGACAGCGACACGCGCGTCTACCTCGTCGGCAAGATCACCGGGCCACATCGATACCAACCCGACCGCGTGCCCGATCACCCCAACGTCCGCGACGTGAAGTGGGTCGGCAAGGTCAGCCGCGACGACCTCACGGTGGAAACGAGAAACACTCTCGGAAGCACGCTCGCGTTGTTCCTGCTGAACGAAACCGTGTGGGCAGAGATCCAGGGCGTTCTCAAGGGTATGGCCCCGCCAGTGGCGGAGCCTGACGCGCACAACGACCTCGACGTCCTCAAGGCCGAGATGATCGGCAGCGCCCACGAGTTCATCAAGGACAAGGTCAAGGCGCTCAACTGGGACGACATGCAGGAGCTGGTCGCCGGGATACTCCGCGCCATGGGCTACAAGACGCTCGTCTCCAGCCCCGGCTCCGATCTCGGCAAAGACATCGTCGCGTCGCCGGACGGGCTCGGCCTGGAGCAGCCGCGCATCCGCGTCGAGGTGAAGCACCGCAAGGGCGCGATGGGGGCGCCGGAGATCCGCAGCTTCATCGGCGCGCTGCGCCAGGGCGACAAAGGGCTCTTCATCAGCACGGGCGGCTTCTCGAAGGAGGCCAACTACGAGGCTGAGCGCGCCACGGTCCCGGTCACCCTCGTCGATCTGGACGCCCTCGTACTGCTGCTCACCGAGCACTACGAACGCCTCGACGCCGAGGCCCGGGCGCTGGTGCCGCTGAAGCGGATCTACTGGCCGGTAGGATAAGAAACGAATGGAGACAGGGTGGCTGATGTCACGGCTCTACCCCGCGGACGGGATGCCGCCGCCGAGACCGTCGCCCGCTCGTTCAAGAACGGGCAAACCCCTTCGGCGGGAAAAGTGCTCAACCCCGCCGCGCTCGGCCTCGTCGTGCGCTACGAGAAGAACGGCGAACGGATGTGGAAGACGGTGGGAAGAACATAGCCAACGGCCGAGTGGGCTACTGTAAACATCGAAGACACTCGATCGCTTCGCTCGGATCGGCGATCACACGACAGTGGTAGCGTTCATCGAGCGCCAAGTGTCTCTGCTTCACCATCGAACAAAGCGGTTTCTCGGTGAGAAATATATCGCAGTAGGCAATAGCAGCTGCGGCGTGATCGAAATCGAAGAGATCGTTGGGCTTCAACTTACGATTTTTATGCCATCGAATAGATGCGTGCAGAGACGCCATGATGTGGAGCGTCGGCATAGAATCGAAGTCGCGCTCTAGAACCAGAGAAAGGAAATGTCTACCGACGTTCCGTAGTTTTTCGAGCTGTTCTTCGTTCCCACCTTGGACCTGTAGTCCCCGCAGACGGGCCAACTCGACGGCGATACTCATCACTTTACCGCCGCACAGATCGGCGAGACCGCCCAGTTCCGTGGAAAAAACCTTCTGGTACGTGTTGTGCTCGCAGGAAGACGCCGCATTCATGTCGTTTAATTGATCGGCTACTCTTGCTGTTCGCTCGTTGAGCTTCGTTCTGGCTTCGTCTTCCAGGCCGTTGCTGTCGAGCACGGTGAATCTAATCCATGCGCTGCGATGTGGTGACGGGAAGGGCACGCCGAGGTGTTGAAACAGAGAAAAGCAGATCTCTGTCTCTATTAGTTGTAGGGGATCATCAAGAGCCACGCCGAGGCTCAGGTCACCTATGATTTTTACGGTGGCTAGGCGCGATCCGGGATCGCTCTGTTTTAATAGTTCCAAACGCGTGGCTTCGCCGATGGGGCAAAAGACTACGCCGCTCGCAACTTTCTCTCGAACAAGAGCGAGCAGCGTAGCATCGTGTTCCCCGCGTGGGTTTCCCGACGCGGCTTCGCGCAGAAGAATCCAGTACTTCATGTCGAGATAGACCGCTGTCTTGCCGGATAGCTCATCACTGAGCGCGGCACGCGCGCAGATCTCGTCCTCGCCTAATGAGTTCTCTGTAGAGAGAATTTCCATCACGAGATCAGCACACCACCCCACCTGGTCGGGCGTCAACTCGAACTGCGAGAATCCAACTTGACGAGAAGCGAAGAGGCGCCGTCTGTCTCTCCTTTCACGCGAGAATCAGATCCGCGAACACGAACCCGTCGCGCTCGACCACCTCGCCGGGGACGACCGGGATCGGCGCCGCGAACATGGGCCCGGCCGTGACGCACGTGTGGAACTCACCGCGCTCGCCGCAGGGGTCGACGCCGGGCGGGAGATCCGCCAGGAAGCGATCGTCGAAGGCGCGGCCGACGAACGCGGGGTCGAGCTGCCGGGGATCGACACACGTCACGATCGCGTGGAGGCCCCCGGCGATCATCTCGCGGGCCAGTGCGCCGGTGTCGCGACCCCACAGCGGGAACAGCGCCGTGAGCCCGACGCGGGCGAGCTGCGTTTCGCGGTAGGCGCGGATGTCTTCGAGGAACAGGTCGCCGAACGCCACGGCGGCGAGCCCTGTGCCCGCGTACCGCGCGAGGGCGTCGGCCATGAGCGCCGCGTAGTCGTCGTTCGAGCATGGCGAAGGCAGGTAGACCTCGTGCAAGTGGAGTCCGACAGCGGCGGCCTGGGCTTCCAGGATCGCCTCGCGGACGGCGTGCATGGCGACGCGCCGGTAGTCTTCGGTGAGCGTCGTGAGGAGCCCGACGACTTCGACGCGCGCCTCCTGCCGCAGCACACGGAGCGCCCACGCGGAGTCCTTGCCGCTGCTCCAGGCGAGCAGCACCCTCGGACAGGTGGTCATGACGTCCCATAGCATGGAGATGCAGCTGTCACCACCGGCCCGGCTGAGGTCCGGAAACAACGGGGACATCGGAGTCCAGGGAACCACCTGGACCCACCGGTGTGGGCTATCGATTCTGGACTGGAGCAGTTTTTCGGCTTCTTCGAAGAGAGCCCGACCGTCGGTCGGCAGATACGCTTCAACTAGGGGACGGGATGGATCGAGTTTCCACACCGCTCCAGCGTCGCCTCTCCTCCCGGAGTGCAGTGCAGCAAAACCTCTTCATCCCATGGCGCGGCAGTGTCGTCTGGGGATACGGTTCCCGCCACGTGGTACACCCCATCGAGCCAGATCATTGACCCGTTCGGCATGAAGGAATGGCCATCAGACCAACCGCGTCCGAGGTCGCAGAACCTCTTTCCCTTTGCCGGTTTTCCGCTCTTGGAGTTCAACTCGATAACCCCGAGTCCTTCCGGTAGTCCCCTCGCAAGGCCTCCGAACAGCACGCCGATGTTCGCACCGTTCCACGCGACACGCGGCTCGACCTGTTGCGCCGAGCCTTTGAGTCGCCATTTGGAAATGATTCGACCGTTGTTGTTCACGACCGCGCCGACGACCGATCTCCCTTCCTCCCACGCGATGGAGAAGGCCGAGTCACCGGCTTCGATGCTCGGCGGTCCGGCGTCGGCGGCGAGCTTGCCCGGCAGCGTCACCAGCGTCGTCGCCCTCCACGTCGCGGGGTTCACGAGTAGAAGGCGTCGCGTCTTCCCGGCATTGAGCGCAAGAGCGAGCCTCTCGGCGTTTGCGGCGACACCGACGAGCACGGCCCCCCTCAACCCCTTCGCGATCCTCTTAGAAATTTCGACGAACTGCTCATTCCCGACGGCAAAAGCCACGTGAATCGCATCGTCGGCGCCAATCTCAAAGCGGGCCACGCTGCCACCGATGGCGACCACCGCGTTTGGTGCGGTGGAGAGTACGTTTATCGCATCGCTGCGGGTGCCGGGCGCAGCGAGTGCCTCGTGGAACCCCCGCCATCCTTTTAAGGCGGGTATCGTCGCGCACGTTCCGTCGATGGGAGGAAGTTCAACCGACTTCGGCGGTTCCATACCGTTTTTCTGCGCCTCGCCGGTCAGG
Source organism: Pseudomonadota bacterium (assembly GCA_023229365.1). Taxonomy (NCBI): domain Bacteria; kingdom Pseudomonadati; phylum Pseudomonadota; species Pseudomonadota bacterium. The sequence continues at coordinate 9,761 of JALNZK010000114.1, forward strand.
AACGCACCCGCGATCTCGGGCGGAAGCAGATCCTCTCCCCCGCCAGCGGTCACCCCAGACGAAAACAAGATCGCCGAAATCCCGGAACTCACGAGCAGCCCCCACACGAGTCCCATCGGGAAGAGGTTGCCGAGCGACCAGGCGCTCATCTGCGCCACCCACGAGGGAGGCTTCGGAAGAAGGCGTCCGACGAGCGCGCTCGCGAACCACAGCACCAGCATCGCCAAGAGGATGATCCCCCCGGAGGGAATCTTACTCGCCGCCCAGCCGATACCGACGACCGCGACGTACAGGATCGCCGCTAGCCACATCACGCTTCGAAAGCTCTTCACCTCGATCCAGATTCTGGACCGTGTCGGTGGTTGCGGTGGGATGAGACCGTCTTTCTGTGCGGCCGCGCTGTCCTCGCCGACGAATTCGCTGCCATCATAGTAGTATTTTGCCCCGCAATACGCGCAGGTCGAGATGCCGCCGTCGGGGCCGGTATCGACAAGCCCCCCACAGTTTGCGCATCTGAGATCCATCGCGGTGAACTCGGTCATGGCTACGCCATCCTCTTCAGGAGGTACGTAAGCTCGTCACGCCCCATGAGAAGGACCGGCGGCTTACACTTCCGAGCCAGCTCCCGCGCCGCATCCGTGAACTGCGCGTTCGTCACGACCATCGCCCGCGTGCACCCGTAGTACGAGGCTGCGGTGAACGCCTCCTGAACAGCCTTGTTGTTAACATCCCCGGTGTCGTAGTTCTTGGCCTGCACCGCGTACTTGACGCCCTTGTCCACCACGATGAGGTCGGCGCCGAAGTCGCCGGATCTACCGGTGTGGACGACTTCGCAACCCCGCGCTCGAAAAAAGCTATCGACATAGCGCTCGAACTCAGGACCGTTCAGGGAGTCGATCTCGGCTAACGTTTTTACAACGAATCGCCGCCTACGGTTTTGAATGACCAGGACAACCGTGATGGTGATCCACACGGGGACCCAGACCCACCAGAAGTTGTGGAACCACACGCCGACACCGAGCGCAACGACAACCGGCAACCAGTTGCTCTTGAGTGGGTTTCGACTGAAGAGAAGCTTAAACAGAATGATCAAAGGCAACATCGCGAAGGTGAGCAGCCCAACTAGAAACCCATAGTCCGACCTCCGCTCCGGTATCAGTATAATTTGTGACGACTCCCACTTGGCGAACTTATCCTCCGGTCCCTGCGGCCGCACGCTCCCCTTCCCTCGGCTAATTTTTCGATTACCCGAATGAGTGCTCATGAAAACATTCTGCCGCGACGAACTCGATGCTTTTCAGCGTCACGTGGTCGCCGTTTAGTAGCCATCGAGCCATTCTCGTTTGACCCAACCCCTTTTCCCAGGTTGGCCAGAAACCTCGATTTCGATCCACTCGTTGCCAGAGGCATCGCTCGATCTGTTTCCCGTCGGCTTCACCTGGGCGCCTTCCCAGATTCCGTTTTTTGTGCGCGCGGAGTCGGTAGGCGCCGACCGCAGGAAAACGCCCCTGCCGTCGTTGGTGTCGATTCTAACACCTCCTCCTAGTGGACCTTTCTCTACCTGCCCCGCGGCCGCCGATTTGCTTTTCGATGGTTCCTTCTTCTTGTCGTCATCACACAGATTCGCAATCAGGACGATGATGACAATCATCACAATCGTGCTGCCACATCCTGCTTCCATTGGAACGTGTAGTTTCGGCTTCGTGATGTTTGGGTCGTAGACTTTTTCCACATTGGAATAATCAATATCGTCGTCTGAACTCAATTTGGAAACCTCCCCGCCAAGATAACCGCCTCACCACCACCAACGCCTTCGTCGCGCCGTCCGGTCCTCCAACAAACTTCAACGCTGTGAAACAACCCTACCGCTATGCCGTCGCAGCCGCAAGCGCCTCTATCGCACCTCAATTCTCTTAGAGACGAAGCACGGCCGTCACCTCGCGCACTTGGAGGTGTGGAACATGGGCACGCTCCCGCCGTCGCTGACCCTGGAGAAGCTCCGCCACCCCCACGGCTCATTCCCGGGCAACCCGCTCCTGGCCGATCCGTTGTACCTCGCCGGGTATATCGAGCGGATGGGAACGGGTACCGGCGACATCATCGCGCGCGGTGCCGAGAATTGGGCCTCGCCGAGCCCGAGTTCGCGCTGACCGATGGGTTAGTGATCACGCTCCGCCGCAGACCGGAGCGCGCGTTCGAGGCGGTCGGGGGGGCGCAGGGGTAGTCGCGGGGGAAGTCGCAGGGGAAGTCGCAGGGGCCCACCCACCAGGGCGCGCGGTTCGGCTCCGATCCGGCGGACGTCACGATCTGCGCGTCGGGCTGGCCCCCGTCGAAGACCTCGGGCATCTGCACGATGTTGGCAAACAGTGATCAGGCGGTAGCGGCGGGGCGATCGGCGGGTGGTCTACGCTCCATCGGCCTGCTCGGTGGCGCGGCGTGCGAAGTAGTACCAGATCAGCGAGTCGAGAAGGCGGACGTTGGAGGCAGCACTGAAGGGTGCATCGCGGCACGCCGCACGGACCGCCGCGAACTGCTCGGCCGCTCCCCGGATGTCCTCCCGCATCAAGTACATCAGCTCGAAGATCTCGGTGCCGTAGTCGCCGTTCTTCTCCGCCGTCCACAGGCGATGGAACGCGGGCTCGTCGCTGATCGGCGCCGCGTACTTGTAGTAGCCGCAGATGAAGGAATCGATCACCGGCAGCAGCTGGGGCCGGAACGGATGCAGCAGCTTGGTGGCTCCCGCGATCCGCACGCGCGGGGTCCCCGCCACGATGCCGTAGAGCTTGATGAGCGGTGCCCTGATGGCGTTCAAGTCGGTTTCTTCCAGCGTCTGCTCAGCGGGAAGGCGGCGGAGGCATGACGTGATCGCCTTGCCGTGTGTCTGGATGAGATCATGGTACGCCTGCTTCGGACTCCGCATGCCAAGCTGATAGACGCGGTCGACGTCGGCGACGGGGTCGATGACGTTGGGGTCTTTCGGCGGATCGCCGTCGTAGCGGCCCCAGGGCCATTCGCCAAACTTCTCGATGAGCATGCGGTCCGCGTCTCGGAAGATCAGGCCGCTTCGCAACCGGATGTCGATGGTCACGTCCTCCCTCCAGTCGTAAAGGTGCCGCATCGAGGCGTGATCCTCGCCTGCCCCACCGCAGCCTTCAACACTGCGTATCGGCAAGGGACGGCCCCGAGGCGTGCCAGCCCGGCCAGCCCGATCGTCTTCTGTGTGCCGACGCGGTCGTCGAGCATGCGGGTGGGCAGCACGCGGAACTCCCACTGGTCCAGATCCAGGGGGTTGGCGCGCGCCTGCTCCCGCTCCGTGAAGAGGCAGAACACGTACACGTCCGCCGTGCGGCCGGGCGCGCCCGTCGCGTTCGTCCGGGCGTCCCAGGGGGCCTTGGCGGGGCCAATGTCGAAGCGGATCGCGGAGGGGCGCGGCTGCTGCCAGCTTTGCAGGTACGCCGCCGACTTGACCTCGATCGTCAGGCCGTCCGGCATCCGCAGGTCCACGGCATCCCACTCGCTGCGCACCCCGTCGTCGTCGATCCCGAGCGCCCGCGCGACGATGAACTCGGCGAGCACCCCGCGAAGTGCGTTGCTCAACAGGTCGGACGCGCTCCAGCGCCAGAAGTCCTGCAACCGGAACGGAAGCTCGGTGCCGTCCGAGGTGAACGGCTCGTTCCCGGTACAGCGCGGGTTCTTCATCCTGTGAGGGTACAACACCGCGACGGGCACTGCACCCGTGTGCACGTTCACGAACACGTCTTGGCTCGCTCGGGCAGATCCGGGTAGCGTCGGCACGACGACCGGGATGATCGTTCCACGGCGGGTGGGGTCCCGCAACGACACGGAGGTGGCGTATGACGCCCTGGCAGCTGTGGCTGCACTTGGATCTCGGGGACGAGGCGGTCCTCGGGGCGATCGGCGAGCATTCTTGCGCGAGCCTGAGCGAACTCATGCACCAGCTGTGCATGGCGGACGACCCCACCTTGATCGCTGCGCCGCTGCCGCCGCCGGTCCCGTGCGTGGTGGCCGTGGACGCGCCGGTTCTCGCCCGCGATCCGAGCCTCGCCCGCCTCGTCCCGGACGGCGCCGGGTGCCTGCTCGTGGCCCCGAGCGCTTGCTCCGACGACGAGATCGACGCCGCCCGCATCGCGCTCGACGCGCGCCCGCCCTGGACCGTGTTGTGCGATTCCGGGCTCGGCGGGGGGTTCGGGCGGAAGGCGCCGTACGACGAGGCGCTCGAAGCGATCTACGAATGCGCGGCGATCGTCCGGTTCGCCCTTTACGACGCCGAGGCGCTGGCGCGGGCAGGTGCGCGGTATCGGGACGCGCTGCTCCGCTGCCACTCCTTCTCCGGCGAGGACAACAGTACGAGCCTCACGCACTACACCCTCGAACGGGCGCTGCGCTGGTCGCCTCCGGGGCGCAATGCCCACTGGCGCCGCATCCACACCAAGAAAATCCTCCGGATCGACGGCCCCCTGCTCCCCGAGTTCCGGGCGTTGATCGACGCGCTGCCCAGGAGCCCCAGCGGACGGCGCTACGATGTCGAGGTGCTGTCCTACGAGGACCAGGAGCCGCTGACGAGCGGGAAAACGTGGTGGGCGGTGTATCGGTTTGATTGGCTGGTCCGGCGGGGATGATCCGCGGTCGGGGCGACTCCGTGAGAACGATTACACGCCGCGTAGTGCGTCGAGCGACGCGCGGGCCATGGGCGCCATCTTGAAGAACCCCTCCAGCGTCGCGCACGGGTACTGGTCGCAGCGCGCGCAGTTCTCGACGCCGAGCTTTCGCGCGCAGGCCCGGACCTCGCACTCGCCGCAGTGGGCGCACTTCTTCCCCTCGACGAGGCAGCCGTCGCACCACACATGCTCGACCTTCACGTCGGTGTGGTAGGCCTTGCTCCACTCGGCGGCGATCTTCTGTGCGGCGACCGGATCGTTGGCCTGCGTCGCGAGGAACCCCGGGCACTCCGTGCATACGAGTCCGCAGTACGCGATCATCTTCGTGCTCATCTTCTCCTCCATAGAAAAGGTTGGGTTGATGCCGTGTACCGTACAAATGTATGGTATATGGGTCAAGGGGAAAACGGAAGCGGCGTTCGCCCTTTCCGGATGAGCCACCGCTGACGCAGAATGGCGCCATGCACATCGGGATCGTCGCCTAGGCCGTATCGAACGTGTGGATGTCTTCGAGGTATACTGCGGCGAGGAGGGCGACGTGATCACCCGCGAGCAGCTCGTCCGCGCCTTCTGGGCCGCCCTCGATACGGCCGCCTTCGACACCGCCGCCGGGATGATGTCGCCGGACGCCGTCGTCACGTGGCCCTGCACGGGCGAGATCTTCCGGGGGCGCAACAACTTCATCGCCGTCCAGCGGCACTACCCCGGCCGCTGGCGGATCGCCGTCGAAAAGATCCTGATCGCGGACGAGTGCGTGGTCTCGGTCGTGAGGATCACCGCCGAGGCGGGCAACGGCCCGAGCTTCCACGCGACGTCGCTCTTCGAGTGCGACGCGGCCGGGAAGATCACCGCCATCATCGAGTACTGGGCCACCGACGAGGGGCCGCCCGAGTGGCGGCGGACTGGGGGTTGGGCCGAGCGGTCGTGACGTGTGGGTGCAGTACAACGACTGGAGCCGCGAGGCGGTCGCCTACTACCACAACAGGTAGTTCCGCGAGGGTCCGACGCGACCCCAGAACGCGGTCTGCTACTTCCGCGAGGGGATCGCAGTGCCGCAGGCGTCCGGGAAGAAGATGTCGGCGGCTCTGATCGATGGGCGCCTGATCGACCAGGCCCTCGTCGGCGTCTTCCCTCACGACGAGGCCCTGCTCCTCTTCCTGTTGGGCTTCCTCAACACCGGGTTGGCCCTCGGAGTTGATGCAGGCCATCTGCCCGACCGCGTCGCGGCCAGCGCGCTACGTGGGCCAGCTCCCCCCAGTGGTCATCCCGTCCGACGCCGTGGTGCGGCGCGTGAGCCGTCTTGTAACACGCCTGATCGCGCTGGCCCGCAGCGGCCGTCGCCCGAGAGCGCAGGACATGCAGCAGATGGAGGAGCTGTACCGGGGCATCTGGTTCGCGGACGGGACTCGACACGGGTGAGACCTGCACAAGCTCGCGCGGGGGGTGCTGAAAACCCAGATTTGCGCCACCGGACCCCTCGAACAGCACACGATCCGCGCCTTTTCTCCGTCACCTTCATTTTTTTTGGCGTGCCTTTACAGGCTGGTTGACAAACGCATTGGGAGCCAATCGATAGTCGTCCAGACTTTCTCGATATTATAAAAGGATCGGTTTTCGAACCCTTCATTTTACCTGGTCAGCGACCCGCCGATTTCGAGCCTGTTTTACCCGGTGCAACCCGTTTATCAACAATGGTTACGCGTATTTAGAAATTGCGCGCCGGGAAAAAAGGCATTACAGCTTACAGCACAGGGAACGAGCGCACCGAGCAGCGGAGGAGGGGAAAATGGCGACGAAGAGGGAACAGACGGTCACCGGGCAGACAATCCCGGTCGACGACAGGCTGCCGACCCCGGTCGATGCCGAGATACTGACCGTGAACGACGTCGCGCGATGGCTCCGGTGCTCTAAGAAGTTCGTATATGCGTTGGTCGAAAGACGGGAGATCCAGCACTATAAGATCTCGAATCAATTGCGTTTTTCCCGTTCGGAGCTAACAAAATGGTTGCAGAAGCATGGGGTGGCGATACTGGAGGGAGACCGTGCGGTTGTATGAGCGCGATGACTGGTGGTGGGTCAACGTCAGGTTCGAGGGCGTGCGCCATCGGCTGAAGTCGCCGATCAATCAGAAGCGCGCGGCCGAGCAGTATGCGCACAGAGTCATGGAGCAGCTCATCAACGGGACGTTCGTGTCCAAGAAAGAGCGGCAGAAGGCAGCGGCCAAGACGAAGACGGTGGCCGAGTTCGCGCCAGATTTCATTAAAAACTACGCCCGGGTGCGCAACAGGATCAGCGAGGTCGAGTCGAAACAGGGCAACCTCGATCGCTACATCCTGCCGGTGCTCGGGGACATGCGCCTAGACGAGGTCAAGCCGCTCGACGTCGATCGGCTCGCCGCATCGATGTTGGCCACGGGCGTGTCCAATAAAACCGTCAACAACGCCCTCGCCACGCTGAGCAAGATGTTCCACTACGCCGTAGAGTCCGAATTGATCGCCAAGGTGCCGCGCATCCGGCTGCTCCCGGTTTCCGAATGCAAGACCGACTACTTGAAGCCTGACGAGCTGGTCAGCCTGCTCGAAGCCGCGTCGTACAACCGAGAGTGGCACGACATGATCTTCGTCGCCGCGCGGACCGGCGTGCGATGGGGCGAGCTGAGCGAGCTGCGCTGGTCCGACGTCGACCTCGACGCCGGGATGCTGCACGTGACGCGCAATTTCGTTCGAGGGGAGGTGATCGATCGCAAAAACGGCGCCGACGTCCACATCCCGCTCTCGCCGGACACGATCACGCTGCTCAAGACCCGGCGGCAGCTCCGGCACCTCCAGGGCAACGCTCTGGTGTTCTGCAAGCCGGATGGCGGTCGGCACATCCACCGGCGGGCCGACGTCGCGCTCAAGCGGTGCTGCCGCAAGGCGAAGCTGCGGGAGATCAGCTGGCACAAGCTGCGGCACA
>JALNZK010000115.1 GCA_023229365.1 Pseudomonadota bacterium
TCGCGCCCTCCCTGAGGGCCGAGGGCTTCGGCCGGAGCCTCGCGGATCTGCGCCGCGACGTCGCGCGCTCGCCGGGCGATCCGGCCGCGGAGCTCGTCGCGCTCGAGGCGTTCGCGCAATGGGACGACGACCCCGCGGCGGTGCGCGAGCTGCTCGAGGCGATGCTCGCGACGCAGCGGCTCGGGCCCAGGGCGAGGGAGCGCGTCCTCGATCTCCTCGAAGAGGCCGATCTCCGCGAGGGACACCCCGACGACGCCTCGGCGCGCGCGCGGGATCGCGGCTTCCTCTCGTCATGGCGCGTGCTCGGCCCGCTCGGCCCGGACGCGGCCGCCGCAGACGTCTCCGACTTCGTCGCCGATCGCGCGCACGACGGCGTCCGCGGCAAGGTGCTTTGGCGCGTCGCGCCCGCGGAGGCGACGGCGTTCGGCACGCTCCGGCTGGACGCGCTCTTCTCCCGCCACGAGGATATCTGCGCGCTCGCGGCGACCGATTTCGACGCCGGGAAGGCGGGGCGCGGCGTGCTGCGCCTCTCCGCCGCGGGCTCGCTGACGGCGCTCTGGAACGGGGCGCGGATCGCGCACGACGGCGCGTACCGCGAGCGCGCCTCGCGGGACCGGATCGCGGCCGGGATCGCCGTCCGCGCGGGCCGCAACAGCCTCGTGGTCCGCGTCTGCGCGGGCGAGCGCGGTGCCATGGCGCTCGCGGCGCGCGTGATCGACGTGGGGGGCGCGCGCGGGTCCTCCCGGGCGCCCGACGGCGCCGACGGCGCCCTGTACGCGCTCCTGACCGGCGCGATCCACCCGGGTTCGCACCGGGAGCGCGATCTCGCGAAGGCGGCGTGCGCCTCGTCGAGGGAGGCGCGGCCGTGCCTGATCTGGGGCGCGCTGGCGCTCGACGCAAACGAACGGAGGCTCGCCGCCGAGGCCGCGCGCACGCGGGAGCCCGGTTGCCCGGAGGCGGCGATCGCCCTCTCGCGGGTCGAGGCGGAGGCCGGTGATCCGGTCCGCGCGCTCGCCGCGCTCGAGGCGGCCTCGAAGAGCGCCAGGAGCCTCTCGGTCGATCTCGCGCGGCTCGAGATCCTCGCCTCGCGCGGCTTCCCGCTCGAGGCGCTCCGGCGCCTCGGGCAGCTCGGGGTCCGGGATCGACGGGCTCCTTCGTTGTGGATCGCGGCGTCCCGCCTCGCCGAGCGGGCCGGCGTCGACGCGGAGCGGCTCCGTTGCGACGCGAAGACGACCGAGGCTCGCTTCGATCTCGCGGCCCCGCACCTCTCGCTCGCGCGCGCCGCCGCTGCCCGCGGCGACGGGAAGACGTTCGAGACGGAGCTCCGCGCGGCCGTCGCCGGAGCGCCGTACGAGAGGGAGCGGCTCTTCGCGGTCGGCGCGGCGTTCGAGCGCGCCGCGCGGTTCGCCGAGGCCGAGGCGATCCTGAAGCGCCTGCTCGCGCTGGATCCGGAGGACGCCGAGGCGACGAAGCGGCTCGGGCTGCTCGCGATCCGCAAGGGGGAGCGCGACGAGGGGCTGCGCCTCCTCGGCGAGGCCTCGCGTTGGGATCCGGGCGACGCGTGGCTCGCGGGCTACCTCGACGCGGTGGCGCCGTCGGCGCGCTTCGAGGACCCGTTCGTCGTCCCGCCCGAGGAGTTCCTCGCGTGGCGCGGCGGCTCGGGGGGGAGCGCGGCGTACCTCGTCGACTCGCAGGTCGTCCACGTCGAGCCGTCCGGCCTCGCGTCGCGCTTCCACCAGCTCGTGATCGAGGTGCGCGGCGAGCCCTCGGCGAGGGAGCAGAGGACCCACACCGTCGAGTACGCGCCGTCCGCCCAACGCGTGAAGATCCTGGCCGCCCGGGTGTTCCGCAGGAACGGCGAGGTGGAGAGCGCGACCGGCCGGGCCACGGCGCCTATCGCGGAGCCGTGGTACCGCCTCTACTACGACCTCGAGGCGGAGCTCGTCGAGCTGCCGGCGCTCATGCCCGGCGACGTCGTCGAGTACAGGTACCGCGTCGACGACACCCGGGTGATGCGGTTCGCGGAGGGCTACTTCGGCGACTTCACGTACGCGGTGAACACCCACCCGAAGAAGCTCTGGCGGTACGCGCTCATCGCGCCGACCGCGACGGCGATCGAGATCGCGGAGCCGGACTTGACGGGCCTCCAGCGGACGAGCTCCGAGGCGAACGGCGAGACGACGCGCGTCTTCGAGGCCCGCGACGTCCCCGCGCTCGCCGCCGAGCCCGCGATGCACGGCGAGAGCGCCGGCCGCGCCTACCTCCACCTCTCCACCTTCCGCACGTTCGAGGAGCTCGGGCGCTGGTACGAGGATCTGATCCGCGATCAGCTGCTCGCCGACTCGCGGATCCGCGCCAAGGCGATCGAGCTCGCGGCGCGCGCGAGGACGCCGGCGCAGAAGGTGGCGGCGATCTACGGGTGGGTCGTCGGCGCGACGCGGTACGTGGGGCTCGAGTTCGGCGTGCACGGCTACAAGCCGTACCGGGCGGCGGCGGTCATGTCGCGCGGGTTCGGCGACTGCAAGGACAAGGCAGCGCTCCTCGTCGCGCTCCTCGGCGAGGTCGGCGTCGAGGCCGAGCTCGTGCTCGTGCGCACGCGGTCGCAGGGGGACGTGGGTCCTCGGCCCGCGTCGCTCGAGGTCTTCAACCACGCCATCGTCCACGTCCCGAAGCTCGGGCTGTGGCTCGACGGCACGGCCGAGCACCACGGCTCGCGCGAGCTCCCGTTCGAGGATCAGGGCGCGCTCGCGCTGCGGCTCACGCGCGAAGGCCCGGTGCTGACGCGAACGCCCGTGGCCGCGGCGGCCGACAGCTCCCTGACCGAGCGGCTGCGCGCCTCGATCGGCGGCGACGGGCGGGCGAGGATAGCGGCGACGCTCGAGCTCCGCGGTGCCGGCTTCGCGCCAGCGTACCGGCGGGAGTTCGAGACGTCGGGCAACCGCGCCGAGCGGTTCGCCGCGGTCGCGGCGGACAGGTTCCCGGGATCGGAGATCGCGTCCGCGTCGTTCGCCGGGCTCGGAGCGCTCGAGGGCGCGGTCCGCGTCCGCTACGAGGCGACCGTCGCGTCGCTCGGCAGGACGAGCGGCGGCGGGATGCTCGTCTCCATCGACAAGGGGGAGCGGCTCCAGGAGCGCTACGCCTCGCTCCCCGCGCGCGAGCACTCGCTCGAGATCGGACCCCGCCGCGTCGTCTCGCGCGAGGCGATCGTCGAGGTGCCAAGCGGGTTCCGGGTCGCGCGCGCGCCGGAGCGGACGCGGATCGAGACGGAGTTCGGCTCGCTCGAGCTGGACGCGTCGGTCTCGGACGGCTCGGTGCGCGTCACCCGGCGCTTCGAGCTCGACGCGCACGAGGTCGAGCCGGAGGCGTACTTGCGGTTCGCGGCGTTCTGCCGGGACGTCGATCAGGCGCTCGCCGCGCCGATCGTCTTCGAGAGGTCGCCGTGATCCGCCGCGCCCCGACCGCGATCCTCGCGCTCGCCGCCCTCGCCTGCGGCGCCTGCTCCTTCGCGGCGCAGGGCGCCCGCGGAGCGAAGGCGCTCTCTCCCGCGGAGCGCGCCTACCTCGTCGACGGCGACGCAGACAGGGCCGAGGATCTCCTCGCCGCAGCGCTCGAAGAGTCGCCAGCGGACGCCGCGGCCGAGTTCCTGCTCGCCGATCTCCTCGACGCGACCGGCCGTCCGGCCGAGGCGGCGGAGCGCTATCTGCGCGTCGTCGCCAGGGGCCGAGAGGACCGCTCTCTCGGCGACGTCTCCACCGCCGCCGCCATGGCGATCGTCGCGATCCGCGATCGCGTGCCCGTCTTCCGGGACCGCTTCGCGGCAGTTGCGGGGTCGCTCGACGATCCCGGCGCGCTGCCGCTGGAGGCCGCCTTCGAGCTGCGCAACCTCGCGTTCGGCCTCGCGCTGCGGCTCGAGAACGATGCCGCGAGCCGCGCGGCGGCGCGCGACGCCACCGGCTGCCTGACCCGTTGGGAGATCTCGGGCCCCTACGGCCCCGCTGCGTTCGACGCGCTCGATCGCGCGCGCGAACAGCTCCCGCACTTCGGGACGGCCGTCCCCTGGCCGATCGAGGCGCGCCTCGGCCCTGGCCGCGGGCTCTCGGCCGCGCGTGTCGAGGAGGCGTCGCGCTGCACGATCGCCGCCTTCGATCCGGCGGTCCCGGAGCCCGGGCTGGGGCTCGCGCGGACCGTCGTGGCGCTGCCGCGGGCCGAGATCGTCCTGTTCCGGCTCGAGTCCGACACCTCGGCCCGGGTGTACGCGGGCAACGTGGAGATCTTCTCCTTCGACAGGCGCGGCGCCTGGCCGCCCCGGTACCGCTGGTTCGCGGCCGCGTTGCCGGCGGGCAACACCGAGATCGCGGTCGCGATCGCGCACCCGGAGGTCCGGCCGGTGTTCTCGCTCGTCGCGGTGCGCGCCGCGAACGGCGCGCCGGTTCCGTCCCACGGTCCCGGGCTCCTCCCGTCCGGCGCCGCCGCCGCCGCGATCCCGCTCCCCGAGGAGCCGGGCGCGCGCACGGCCACGGCGGCGCTCGCGCGGCTGCGGGCCGCGATCTGGCGTTCGGATGGCGCCGCCACGGCGCGCGAGACGGCCGCGCTGGAGAGGCTCGGCGCCGCGGGCTCCTGGCCGATGCTCGCCGCGGCAGCGGAGGCCGCGCTCGCGTCCCCGGAGCAGCCGCTCGACGCGGCGTTCGAGAGCTCTCGGCGGTTGCTGTCGCGCGCCCTCGCGCTCGAACCGCGGCTCTGGTCCGCCCGCCTCGCGGTCGCCCGCGCCGAGTCCGCCGACGGCAGGCCGGAGGTCGCCTACGGCCTCCTGCGGGAAGGGCTCGCGCTCAACCCCGACGAGCCGTCCGTCGCCGAGCGGCTCGCGGATCTCTGCCTCGAGATCGGCTACGCCGCCGAGGCCGCCGAGGCCGCCCGGGAGCTCGGCGCCCTCGTGGCGGGATCGTGCCCGGCCAAGGCGTACGCGCTCGCCGCCGCGCGCGGCGCGGTCGACGGTTCGCGCCTGCTCGAGATGGCGGCGGATCTCGCGGCGTGCGATCGGACGAGCGACGCGCTCGCGAACGCGCTCCTCGAGGCCCAGCGCTACGACGAGGCGCAGGTCGAGCTCCGGCGCCTCCTCGACCGCGACCCCGAGAGCCCGGCGCTCATCGACGCGTCGACCCGCGCGGCGCTCGCGGCCGGCGATCTCGACGGGTTCGTCGGCGGGATGCGGCGCCTCTTCGCGCTCCGGCCGTTTTCGCAGGAGCGGCGGCGGGCGCTCGCGGACGCGCTCGCGGGCGCCGGGCGCGTGGGGGAGGCGCACGCCCTGATCGCGGGGGGACGCGCCGCGGACGCGGCCGCCTTCGAGGGAGCCGATCTCCACACCGCGCTGCGCGTCGACGGCCTGGCCGCCATCGCCGCGTTCCGTGCGGCGCGCCCGATCTACGGCACCGGCTCGGCGTGGGTGCTCGATCGCGCGGTCCACGTGATCGGCCGCGACGGCTCCCGCACCGAGATCGTCCACAACATCGCCGCGATCCTCACCGCCGGCGCCGTCGCCGAGCACGGCGAGGTCGAGGTCCCGGACGACGCCACGATCCTCACCGCCCGCGCCGTCAAGCCCGACGGCACGGTGCGCACCCCGGAGCGGATCCCGGGCAAGGCGAGCCTGTCGCTCCCCGACCTCGCGGCGGGCGACTTCGTGGAGGTCGAGTACGCGCGCTGGTCGCCGCCGTCCCCCGTGTTCCTCGGCGGCTTCGACACGGGCCGCTTCTACTTCCGCGACTTCGACCACGTCTTTCGGAGATCCGAGATCGTCGTCGTCGCGCCGCTTGCGACGCCGCTCGAGATCGACCCCCGCGGCGACGCGCCCCCCGCCGCCGAGCGGATCTTCGGCGATCTCCGCGTCCTCACGTTCCGCGCGCGGGACGTGGCGCCCGCGGTCGAGGAGCCGCTCGCGCCGCACGCCGCCGAGCTGTTGCCCTCGATCCGCGTAACGTCCGGCGCTTCGGTCGAAGCGATCTGCGCTCGGGTCCGGGATCTGCTCGCGGATCGCGAAAGGGGCACGCCCGCGATCGACGCCGTTGCTGCGCGCGCCGTCGAGGGGATCGACGAGGCGGATCGAGGGAAGCGGCTCGCGGCGCTCTACGCGTGGACCATGGCCAACGTCGCCGAGGACGGCGAGCTCGCGGATCCGGCGAGCCACATCCTGTCGCGGCGCAGGGGGAGCCGGGCGCGTGCCTTCCTCGCCCTCGCGCGCGCGGCCGGTCTCGACGGGCGGCTCGCCTTCGTCCGCTCCGCGCACGCCGACGACACGCGCGCAGACGGCACGAGCCTCGACAGGCTCGAGCGCGTCGCGGTCTCCGTGGACGGGCGGTGGGCGAGCTTCGAGACCGACGCCGCGCCGTTCGGCTACCTGCCGCCCGATCTGCGCCACCGCCCCGCCCTCTTCCCGGATCGCTGCGAGACGGCGACGACGGACGGCGGCGCAATCCCCGTGGACAGGCGGGTCGTCGAGGTCGCGCTCGAGATCGGCCCCGGCGGGGAGGCGACCGCACGCGTGACCGAGACGGTGTCCGGCGAGATCGCGGCGGCGTGGCGCGCCGAGCTGCGGGCCGCGACGGACGAGGAGCGGGCGCGGCTCTTCTCCGCCGAGCACGTGGCCGACGTCGCCCCGGGGGCGACGCTCGTGCGCCTCGCCTTCGCGGGCCTGGACGACGACGACGGCCCGCTCGAGGCGGCCTACGAGCTCGCGTTCCCGAGCTTCGCGCGAAGGGTCTCGGGCTCGCTGCGCGGCGAGCTCCCGTTCTCGCGCTCCCTGGTCCGGGAGCTGGGCGGCCCGAGAGCCCGGAGCGCCCCCGCGGTGCTCGCGACCTACCTCGACGAGTCGATCTCCATCACGGTGACTCCGCCCGACGGCCTCGCCGTCCGCACGGACGACGACGACGGCAGCGCCGCGGCCTCCTGCGGCAGCGCCGCGCGGAGGATCACCGCCGGGACGGGGACGCTGAACGTCCGTCACGAGCTCCACCTGAACGCGGGCCGGATCGCGCCCGCCGACTACCCCGCGCTCGTCGATTTCGCAGCCGCGTCCGACGACTTGTCCACAGTGGGGTTCGAGCTCGCGGACGCCGCGCAGCCGCGCGGATGAGCGCGTTTTCGATCACGTTTCACACAGGTTGTCCACACAATTTGACCCCGCAACCAACGTTCAGTAGAATTTGCCTGGCTCTCGACATTTTCTCGAACCTCGAGCACCGCGGTTCCGGAAGGGTGGGCGGCATGCAAGGACTCACGAAAAGACAGCAGATGGTATTGGACTACATCTCCCAATCCATCAACGATCGCGGTTATCCGCCCACGCTCCGCGAGATCGGCTCCCACATGGGCATCCGCTCGACCAACGGCGTGAACGACCACCTGCGCGCCCTCGAGCGCAAGGGCTACCTGAAGCGCGAGGATATGAAGTCGCGCGCGCTGCGGCCCGTACACGTCGGCGCGGCGGAACAAGACTCGACGGTGTCGATCCCGGTCGTCGGCCGGGTCGCGGCCGGACAGCCGGTGCTCGCAGAGGAGAACGTGGAAGATGTCGTCGTCGTCGATCGTTTCTTCGTCGGGAACCAGCGGGAGGTGTTCGGCCTCCACGTGCGCGGCGACTCGATGATCGACGCGGGGATTCACGATGGCGACTTCATCTTCGTGCGCAGGCAGATGCACGCCGACAAGGGCAACGTCGTCGTCGCGCTCATCGGCGACGAGGCGACCGTCAAGTACTACCACCCGGGACCGGACGCGATCCGGCTCGTCGCGGCGAACGCCGCCTACGCCCCCATCATCATCCGCCGGGAGGACTTCCGGCCCACGCAGATCCTCGGCGTCGTCATCGGCGTCTTCCGGCGCGTCTAGATGCGGACCATGAACGTCGCGGTCGTCGGCGCCACGGGCGCCGTGGGCAGGACCATGCTCGACGTCCTCGCGCAGCGCGGCTTCCCCGTGGGCGCCGTGCATGCCGTCGCCTCGGAGCGCAGCCGCGATAAGCGCGTCGCGTTCGCCGGCCGGGAGCTCGCGGTCGAACCGCTCCCGACGTTCGACTTCTCGGGCGTCGACGTCGCGCTCTTCTCGGCGGGCGGCTCGACCAGCCTCGCGCACGCGCCGCGGGCCGCGGCCGCGGGGGCCGTGGTCGTCGACAACACCTCCGCGTTCCGGCGCGACGCGGACGTGCCGCTCGTCGTCCCCGAGGTGAACCCGGGCGACGTCGCGGACCGTCCGCGCGGCATCATCGCCAACCCGAACTGCTCCACCATCCAGATGGTCGTCGCCCTCGCGCCGCTGCACGCGCACGCGCGCATCCGCCGCATCGTCGTCGCGACGTACCAGTCGGTCTCCGGCGCCGGTACCCGCGCCATGGACGAGCTGCGCCGCACCTCGATCGACGCGCTCGACGGCAAGGCGGTCGTCGCCGGCCCCGTGTTCCCGCACCCGATCGCGTTCAACTGCCTGCCGCAGATCGACGTGTTCGAGGACGACGGCTACACGAAGGAGGAGCACAAGATGATGTTCGAGACGCGCAAGATCTTCCACGATCCGTCGATCCGCGTCTCGGCCACGTGCGTGCGCGTGCCGGTGCTCGTCGGCCACGCCGAGGCGGTCAACGTCGAGCTCGAGGGGCCGATCTCGCCCGAGGAGGCGCGCGCGCTGCTCGCCGGGGCGCCCGGCGTCGAGCTCGTCGACGCGCCGGCGGAGCGCCGCTACCCCATGCAGTCGCTGTGCGCCGGCCGCGATCCGGTGCTGGTGGGCCGGATCCGGCGCGACCCCTCGCGGGAGAACGCGCTCGACCTGTGGATCGCGGCCGACAACCTGCGCAAGGGCGCGGCGCTCAACGCCGTGCAGATCGCGGAGATCCTGCTCGCCGAAGGGCGCTGAGGCGCTCGGGGCCTCTCGCCGCGCGGCCCAGCCACACGACGTGACGGCGGCCGCCCTTGGCGCCGCGGGCGCGCACGTCGACGACCTCCACCTCGAACCCGGCGCGCCGCATCCGCCGGGTGAACCCCGCGTCCGGCGCGGCCGACCAGACCCCCAGCACGCCGCCCGGCGAGAGGGCGGCGTACGCGGCCTCGAGCCCCGCCGCGGAGTACAGCCAGTCGTTGGCCGCCTGCGTCAGCGCCGCCGGCCCGTTGTCCACGTCGAGCAGGACGGCGTCCCACGGCGATTCGGGGGCGCGGATCAGGTCGGCCACGTCGCCCTCGTACACCGAGGCGCGCGGATCCGAGAGCGGCGCCCCGGCCTCCCCCGCGAGCGGACCGCGGTTCCAGCGGATCACCGCCGGCACGAGCTCGGCCACCACCACGCGCGCGTCCGGGCCGACCTTGCGCAGCGCCGCCGCCAGGGTGAACCCCATCCCCAGGCCGCCCACCAGCACCCGCGCGTCCGGGCGCGGCCCCAGCCGCTCGTGGGCGAGATCGAAGAGCGCCTCCTCCGAGCCGTGGGACCTGTTGCTCATCAGCTCGCGCCCGTCCACGCGGATCACGAGCTCGCGCCCGCGCCGCATGAGCGCCATGACGCTCTGCGCGCCCGCCGCCCCCGGAATCGCCTCGCTGTCCATCAGCACCCACGTGTCCATGAGAACGCCCCTCACCGAACGTGCCGCATCATAACGGCGATCCCGCGTTTGCCGCGAGCGGAACCGGACTGTATGCTTTTATCGAACATCGGGAGGATCAACCCGTGAGCTCCGACGAGATCATCGTCATCGACTTCGAGCGCGTCGAGGAGATCGAGCGGGAGCTCGCGCAGAACTTCCACAACGGCGGCGCGATGGCCCGCGGCGGGATCGAGGCCGAGGAGAACCAGCTCCGCACGGTCGCGATCGTGCACCCGGCGGACGGCGCCGTGCTCGAGCTCGCGGCGCGCGTCGTCTGGGTGGGCGAGCAGGACGGCGCGCGGGCGGTGGGGCTGGCCTTCGAGAAGTTCGGCCAGGATCTGCGCCGGCGGATCGCGGAGTTCGTGACCTCGCACGCGGCGCCTCCGGTCGAGGAGCCCGCCGCGGCACCGCCGCCGCGCGTCCACGAGCGGATGCGCGGGCTCACCTCCGCGGAGCAGATGAAGGTGGCGCGCGAGGGCGAGGCGACCGAGCGCATGGTGCTCGAGCGGATCTACGGGAAGGTCGTCTGGGAGGCGCTCCTGCGCAACCCCCGGGTCACGGTGCCGGAGGTGGCGCGCATCGCGCGCATGGGCAACCTGCCGATCCCCCTCCTGGACCTGATCGTCGGGAACGGCGCATGGCTCGCGAGCCCCACGGTGCGCCGCGCCCTGCTCGGCAACCCCCGGCTCGGCGGCGAGGCGATCACCCGGGTGCTGCGCGCCATGCCGTTCGGCGAGCTCAAGCTCGTCCCCAGGCAGACCGTCTACTCGGCGCAGGTGCGCGAGGCGGCGCGCCGGATTCTGCCCAAGTGAAGGCCGAAAAAGCGGGTGCATCCACCGCGCGGGGTGCTAGGCTTCCGGTATTCGGAATCGGGAACGGAAGATGAGCTGCACGGCAACACGCTGGACATCTGTCGCAATCGGCCTCGCGCTGTCGATCGTAGCCGCGACCGCGTCCGCGGGCTCGGCGAAGGCCGAGGCGGAGCAGCACTTCAAGGCCGGGAACGCGCTGGTGGAGAACGAGGACTACGCGGCCGCGATCGCGGAGTTCGAGCTGTCGGTGCGCCTCTACCCGACGAAGATGGGGCTGTTCAACCTGGCGAACGCCTACAAGGCACAGAACCGATACGGCGACGCCCTCGAGGCGCTCTCCCGGCTCGAGCGCGACTTCGCGGGCAAGCTCGGCGGCCTCGCCGTCGAGGTCCAGACCCTGAAGAGCACGATCGAGGGGATGGTGGGGCGGCTCGACGTCAAGGTCGACCGCGACGGCGCGACGATCGTCGTCGACGGCGCACAGGTCGGCACGAGCCCGCTCGCCGGGCCGCTCGTCGTCGCGCCCGGGGATCGCGCCGTCGAGGCGCGCCTCGCGGGGTTCGTGACGGCGTCGCAGACCGTGCGGATCGCGGCGAGGGGCAGGACGGAGGTCGCGTTCGCGCTCGAAGAGGAGGCGGCGCCCCCGCCCGCGATCGCTCCCGTCCCGGCCGAGGGACCTCCCGCGGCCGCAGAAACGGCACCCGCCGCGCCCGCCTCCGCAGAGGCCGCGCCCGCCCCGCAGCCCGCGCCTCCCGAGCCCCCCGCGCTCCCCAAGAGGAGCCCGCGACAGCGCGCGTTCCGGGGCGGGGCGTGGGCGAGCTTCATCGTCGGCGTCGCCTCGGGGCTCGCGTCCGGCGCGATCTACGGCGTCGCGGCCACGATGAAGGACGATTTCAAAGACGCGCGCGACGACTACAATGCCGCGGTGGAGGATCTCGAGTCCGACGGGCCGTCCGTCGCGATCGCCGCGGACGGGCAGCGCGCCTGGAGCGACATGGAGGACGCGAGGGAGGCCGGCATGAAGTGCCAGAAGGCGGGGCTCGGCTTCGCCATCGGCGCGGGCGTCCTCGTCGCCGCCGCGACGGCGCTGTTCCTGGCGGACCACTACAAGGAAGAGAGCGCCGAGGAGACGATCGCCTTGACCGCCGCCCCGGGCGGCGTCGCCCTGGAGTTCTAGATGGAGCGCGCGAGGACAAAGCACCGGATGTTGATGCCGTCAGTCGCGGTCGCCGCCTTTGTCGCGGCCGGCTGCTCCGACTTCGAGATGCCCGAGAAGATCGACACCGGCACGCTCAATTGCGAGGGCGGCCGTCACGACCCGGCGACCGGGTTGTGCTGGCAGTACCCGACGACGGACGAGGCGTTCTACTGGCAGGACGCGGTCAACTACTGTGACGAGCTCGACATCGAGGGGCACGACGACTGGCGCCTCCCGAGCCTGGACGACTTCGTCGGGCTGTTCAACGACTGCGACATCGACATGGGGAGCTACTACGGGTGGTGCGCGTCGTGCGATCAGAGCGAGGTCTGCGACACGCTCTTCGACGAAGGCTTCCCTTGGGGCGGCCAGGTCTGGACCTCTCTGCCGTGCGATCAAGGCCCGGGCTACGCGTGGGTGGCGAACATCCAATACGACGGCGAGGTGTTCTGCGCCGACGGCGTGAACAACTGGTACAACACCATTTGCGTCCGCGACGAGGCGGACGACGGCGACGGGGAGTAGGCGGATGGCTCTTCGCCGCTCGAGATTGGCCTTCGCCCTCGTCGCCCTCGCGGCGGCGTTCCTCGCGACGCCGTCGTTCGCCCAGGCCCAGTGCGCCAAGGACACCGACTGCAAGGGCGACAGGATCTGCTCGAACGGGCAGTGCGTCGGCTCCGGGCCTTCGGGCGGAGGCAGGGACTGGTCGCTCGCCGCGGGGATCGTCGGCGCCGTCGGCGCGGGCCTCACGATCGGGTTCTCCATGCCGATCGAGTTCGCCGACTTGGACCACATGTCTCCGGCTCCGGTCGTTCTGGCCGGCACCTCGGCGCTCATCACGATCGTCATCTCCCCCGTCACGGAGGCCGGCGGCCGATCGGCCCGCCGCGCGGTGGGCGTGGAGGGCGAGCGGGGCGCCCGGGTCGGCGGCTGGATCTTCTACGGCCTCTACTTCATGTTCATCCCCACGATGGCGACCGTCTCGGTCGCCGTCTTGGACGGGCCGCCGCCGCACGGTTGGATGGCCCTGCTCGGCCTGACCGGGGCGCTGAGCCAGAGCCTCTTCGCCGCGGACGCGTTCGTCGCCCACTCGCAGGCCAAGGCGCTCCGGCCGAAGACCGCGGCCATCACGACAGGGTCCGAGGTCGCGGGCGCCCCGCGGATCGCGCCCTTCGCGTCCCCGACCCCGGACGGGGGCGCCGTCGTCGGCCTGGCGGGATCGTTCTGATCGACGCGGGCAGAGGCCGGGCGAGCGGCCATGCGGAGGAAGGCTCGGACATGGGAAGACTCTTCGGAACGGACGGGGTGAGGGGCGTCGCGAACCTGGCGCCCATCACCGCGGAGATGGCCCTCGAGATCGGGCGCGCCGTGGCCTACGTGTGCAAGCGGCACGGGGATCACCGCCACCGCGTCGTGATCGGGAAGGACACGCGCGTCAGCGGCTACATGCTGGAGAGCGCGCTCACCGCGGGCATCTGCTCGATGGGAGTGGACGTCCTGCTCGTCGGCCCGATGCCGACGCCGGGGATCGCGTTCACCACCCGCAGCATGCGCGCGGACGCGGGCCTCGTGATCTCCGCCTCGCACAACCCCTACCAGGACAACGGCATCAAGATCTTCTCGCGCAGCGGCTTCAAGCTCCCGGACGCCGAGGAGGACGAGATCGAGGACCTGATCGCGTCGGGCCGCATCCGGGACATCCGGCCCACGGCCGACGACATCGGCAAGGCGAAGCGCATCGACGACGCCACCGGGCGCTACATCGTCTTCTGCAAGAACACGTTCCCGGAGGAGCTCAGCCTCGAGGGCCAGAAGATCGTCCTCGACTGCGCGAACGGCGCGACCTACAAGGCCGCCCCGATCATCTTCTCGGAGCTCGGCGCGGACGTCACCGCCATCCACTGCGAGCCCAACGGGGTGAACATCAACCTTCGGTGCGGATCGCAGCACACGGAGGATCTCCGGGCCGAGGTGATCGCGAAAGGGGCGGACGTCGGGCTCGCGTTCGACGGCGACGGGGATCGGCTGATCGCCGTCGACGAGAAGGGGCGGGAGATCACCGGCGACCACGTCATGGTGATCTGCGCCAAGCGCTACAAGGAGCAGGGGCGGCTCCGGAACAACCTGGTCATCTCGACGGTGATGAGCAACTTCGGCTTCGGCCTCGCGCTGAAGGGGCTGGGGATCGTCCACGGCGCGGCCAAGGTCGGGGATCGCTACGTCCTGGAGATGATGCAGGAGCGCGGCGCGGTGTTCGGGGGCGAGGCCTCCGGCCACATGATCTTCCTGGACCACCACACGACCGGCGACGGCATCGTCACCGCCCTGCAGCTGCTGGCGGCGATGAACGAGGCGAAGCTCCCGCTGTCCTCGCTCGCCGAGGAGATGCGCCTGTCCCCCCAGGAGATCGTGAACGTCGACGTGGCCAAGAAGCCCCCGCTCGAGGCGCTGCCCGCGCTGCAGGCGGCCGTGAAGGCGGCCGAGGCCGAGCTCGGCGAGAAGGGGCGCGTGCTGATCCGGTACTCCGGGACGCAGTCCATGTGCCGGGTGATGGTGGAGGGACCGACCGAGGAGACGACCCGGCGCCTGGCGCGGGGCCTCGCGGACACGGTCCGGGAGTGCCTCTGCTAGGTCCCGGCGCGACGGCCCCGGGCTACCTCTTCCCGCTCGCCTCGCGGATCGACTCGAGCTCGGCCCAGAGATCGTAGGCCGCCGCGAGCGCCGCCTCCTCTGCGGCGAGCCGGGCGTTGACGCCGGCCACCTCGACGCCCGCCGTCTTGTAGAAACCCGGATCCGCGAGCGTGGCGCGCAGCCTCCCCGCCTCGGCCTCGAGCGCCTCGATCCGCGCCGGGAGCGCGTCGAGCTCGAGCCGCTCCTTGAACGTCAGCGTGCGCGGGCGCGCCGCCTTCTCGCGCTGACGGACCGGCTGCGCCGCCCGCGGCGCCTCCGCCGCGGCAGGCGGAGGGCGCTGACGGATCCAGTCGTCGTAGCCGCCCACGTACTCGGAGAGGCGCCCGCCGCCCTCGAACACGAGCGTGCTCGTGACGACGTTGTTGAGGAACGCCCGATCGTGGCTCACGAGCAGCACCGTCCCCTCGTACTCGACGAGAAGATCCTCGAACAGCTCGAGCGTCTCGACGTCGAGGTCGTTCGTCGGCTCGTCGAGCACGAGCGTGTTCGCGGGCCGCGCGAACAGCTTCGCGAGCAGGAGGCGGTTCCGCTCCCCGCCGGACAACACCCAGACCGGCGTGCGGGCCCGGTCCGACGAGAACAGGAAGTCCTCGAGGTAGGAGTAGACGTGCCGCGGCGTCCCGCCTATCACGATCGAGTCGCCGTCCGGGGCGAGGTTCTCGACGACGGTCTTCTCGCTGTCGAGCTGCGCCCGGAGCTGGTCGAGGTACGCCACGGCGAGCCCCTCGCCCTGCCGCACCTCGCCGGCCGTCGGCCCGAGCTCCCCGAGCAGGAGCTTGAGCAGCGTCGTCTTCCCCGCGCCGTTGGGGCCGATGATCCCGACCTTGTCGCCGCGCCAGACGACGCCCGAGAAGCCCCGGACGAGCGGCGCGTCGGGGTCGTAGCCGAAGCTCACGTCGATCGCCTCGGCGATCTTCCGCGACGCCCTTCCCGCGGGCGCCACGCCCATCCGCACCGCGCCCTTTCCCTCGCGCCGCCGCCGGGCCTCCTCCCGCATCGAGAGGAGCCGCCGCACGCGGCCCTCGTTCCGGGTCCGGCGCGCCTTGATCCCCTTGCGCAGCCAGACCTCCTCCCCCGCGAGCCGCTTGTCGAACCGCTCGCGCCGGGCCTGCTCGGCCTCGAGCGCGGCGCCCTTGCTCTCGAGGTACGCCGCGTACCGCCCGGGGAAGCTCGTCACGACGCCGCGGTCCAGATCGAGGATCCGCGTGGCGAGCCTGTCGATGAGCACCCGATCGTGGGTGACGAACACGACCGCGCCCGCGAACCTCTCGAGCAGCGCCTCGAGCCGCACCACGGAGTCGATGTCGAGGTGGTTCGTCGGCTCGTCGAGCAGGAGCACGTCCGGCGCGCCGGCCAACGCCCGGGCGAGCAGGAGGCGGCGGCGCTGCCCCCCGGAGAGCGTCGCGCACGAGCTCCGCGCCTCCAGGCCGAGCCGGCCGAGCACGGTGTCGATCTCGTGATCGATCGCGCCCGCGTCGCTGGCATCGTCCGCGTACGCCGCGCGGACGACGTCTCCGCACGTCCCCTCGAGCTCCCGCGGGACGTCCTGGGCGAGCATCGCGGAGCGGACGCCATGCCCGTAGTCCACCGTGCCCGCGTCCGGCGCGATCTCGCGGGCGATCAGCCGCATCAGGGTGGTCTTGCCCTCGCCGTTGCGCCCGACGAGGCAGATCCGCTCGCCGGGCTCGACCGCGAAGCTCACCGCCTCGAGCAGCGCGGCGCCGCCGAAGGAGATCGTCACGTCGCGGACGTTGATGAGGGCCATGACTACTTGGCGACGAAGGACACGGGCTCGCCGTCGCATTGCCCGTTCGTCACCTCGGCGACCCGGACACGGCCCTTGGCGAGCGGCTCGGTCGACTGGGGGTACGTCGCCTTCATGAACGCGAGCGCCTTCTCGTAGTCGTACCCGACCTCGACCAGGTACCCGTCCTCGGTGTTCAGGTGGAAGTCCCCGATGTAGACCACCGAGGCCGCGGGGAGCTCGAAGACGGCCGCGCTCCCGCCGGTGCACACGCTCAGCACGGTCGTCACGGACGGCACGATCCGCATGATCCCGTAGCTCTCGCCCTCGAACGTGGGCGCCAGGGGGACGACGACGTACCCGTTCTCCGGGTTCACGTTGATCACCGCCTTCGCGAGCTCGTTCTGCTGCCACTCCTTGCCCTCGCCCCAGCCCTGGAAGGCCCGGATCTTCATCGACGGCGAGACGCCCATCACGACGACCGAGGAGGACTTGCCGACCTTGAAGCCGGCGCCGGGGGTAAGGTTGGACGCCGCCCCGCACCCCGCGGCGAGCACGGCCGCGACCGCGAACAGGGACAGCTTCGCCTTCGCTGAGGTCATCGTGGAGCCACCGTACCGCCGGTCGGAGGAAGCCACAAGAGCCCGATGCTGTGCGGGGACCTAGTGATCTCGAGCCCGATATGGTTGTCCTCTCCGACGAGCGGCACGTTTCCACGAACGCCTCATCGTTCCCGCCCTCCGACCTCTCTTGCCGCTAGGAGGCCTCGCGTTCGGGACATCCGCCCGCGGCGCCGCACTCCACTGAGGGTTGGGAGGCGCTCCCAGGCAGCGGGAGCGGCGGAGGTCGCAGATGGGACACACGACGATTGCGGTGGCGCTGATCCTTTCTCTCGCAGCCGCGGGCGGCTGCGCCAGCGGGGAGCTCGCGGGCGGGGGCGGCGGCGACGCGGACACCGACGCGGACACCGACACCGACACGGACACCGACGCCGACACCGACACCGACACGGACACCGACGCCGACACCGACACCGACACGGACACCGACGCCGACACCGACCCCGACACCGACAC
>JALNZK010000116.1 GCA_023229365.1 Pseudomonadota bacterium
ACACGGACACGGATACCGACACGGACACCGACACGGACACCGACACGGACACCGACACGGACACCGACACGGACACCGACACGGATACCGACGCCGACACGACCGGAACGGTGACCGGCTTCGCGATCCTCCAGGGGCTTTCCGATCACACGGGGATCGGGGTCGTGATCAACGGGCACCCCGAGCTCAACGACACGACGGGAGCGAGCGGGGCCTACACGATCACCGAGGTGCCGCCAGGCAACTACACGGTCACGGCGGCGCTCGCGGGCTGGAACTCGGTGACCTCGAGCACGTTCGCCGTGACCGCGGGGGACACCACGACCGTGCCGCCGTTGACGCTCACGGTGCAGACCGGCTCCATCCAGGGATACGTCTATCTCGACGTGGGCACGGACTTCTCCGGCTCGACCGTCGTGCTGGACGGGACCACCCTGAGCACGGTGACCGGCGGATCCGGGTTCTGGGCGATCGACGATGTGCCGATCGGCAGCTACACGGTGATCGCGACCCACCCGGGCTTCATCGACGACCAGGTCTCGGATCAGGCGGTGAACGCGAGCGACGTGACCACGGCCACCTCGATGACTCTGCACTGGGACAACACGCCGGCCTCCATCGAGATCTCCTCGGGCAACGGACAGAGCGGCGTGGCGGGCGAGCTGCTCGCCGACGAGCTGGTCGTCGACGTCGAGAACGCGGACGGGCTGCCCGTCGTCGGCGTCGACGTGGTTCTCACGGCGACGATAAACAATGGCCTGGTCGACGGGCTGACCCAGGTCACGGTCCAGACCGACGACAACGGGCTCGCGTCGGTCGCGATGCGCCTCGGCTACACCGGCACCGCGAACACGGTGACCGCCGTGACCGGCGTCCTGCCGGCCGTGTCGTTCAACGCGACCGGCGCCGTGCCGCACCACGTCGTCTTCACCCAGGGGGACGGGCAGACGGGAACGGTCGGCGCCGCGCTCGCGCTGGGCGTCGTCGCGCGAGTGGAGAACGCCTCGAACGCAGTCATCGACGGCGTCCCGGTCGACTTCGACGGCGACGGCACAGCGGCGCCGGCGACGGCGACGACCGCCGGTGGCGGCTTCGCGACGACGGCCTGGACCCTCGGCACGGCAGCGGGTGCGCAGAGCATGGACGTGACGTGGAACTCGACGCACCCGGCGCACACGAGCGCGAGCCTCGGCGCCGCCGACGCCACCGCGACCGCCGGGGCGTGCACGGACATCGTCATCGACGCCGGGAACAACCAGACCGGCCCGATCGGCGAGGAGCTGCCGCTCGATCTCGCGGTCGAGGCGCGCGACGCCTACGACAACCCGGTGAGCGGCCAAGCGGTCGCGTGGTCGTTCGGCACCGGCAGCGTGGGGCTGATCGAGGGTGCGTACCCCTCATTCAACGAGGCGACGGACAGCACCGGCGTCTCGTCGGTGGCGGTGATCCTCGGGCAGCTCGGGTCGCGCGCGGTGAGCGCGATAGGCTGCTCGACGACGCAGTGGTTCACGGAGATCGGCACGACGAACGGCTCCATCGCCTTCGTGAACCCGACCCCGAGCGGGACGGTGG
Source organism: Pseudomonadota bacterium (assembly GCA_023229365.1). NCBI lineage: Bacteria > Pseudomonadati > Pseudomonadota > Pseudomonadota bacterium. The sequence continues at coordinate 1,573 of JALNZK010000116.1, forward strand.
GCGCGGCGCTCGCGGCCGAACTCGAGGTCTTCCTCCAGTCGGGCGGTACGCCGCTCGCGGGCGTGGAGGTGACGTTCTCCATCACCTCTGGCGACGGGTTCGAGCGGCTCGACGGCGGCACGGCGAACGTCGTGCGGATGACCGACACGACCGGCCACGCGTCGGTGCCGTACGCGCTCGGCCACTCGGCGTCCGCGAGCTACGCGGTGACCGCATCGTACGAAGGGGGCGGCAAGTCCGCGGTCGCCACGATCGCGGCGAACCACGACGTCGCGACGTCCGTCACCGCGACGGCGGGCACGCCGCAGAACGGCATGAAGCCGTGCCAGCCGCTCGCGTCCATGGTGGCGCTGGTCGCCGACCAGTACGGCAACCCGGTCGACGGCGGCATCGTCGACTTCACGGTCGGCACCGACACGCTCGGCTCGATCACACCTGGCGCGAACGGCCTCGCGACGCTCTCTGGCCAGTCGGTGAGCTGCACGTACCCGGACGACGTCGACTACAGGGCGACGCTGCGTTCGACCGCGCTGCACGCGGACTTCACGGTGATCGTCACGCCGGTGTCGCCGGTGATCGCGAGCCTGACGCCGTCCGAGTTCGAGGTCGGTGTGGCGACGATCGTCACCCTCCTGTCGACCGGCTCGAGCTTTCAGACGTGGAGCAAGCTGTACGTGGACGGCACCGAGGTCACGCCGACCTCGATCACCGCGACCACGATCGTCGCGACCGTGCCCGCGGCGCTCATCCCGTCGTGCGAGCCGCTCTCGTTCGCGGTGTGGAGCTACACCGGCGCGGGCGGCACCGACACGGTCGACGCCACGGCGATGCTCAACCTCCAGGGGATCGAATACGCGATGGCGTGGCCCGGGTTCTCGGGCGATCTCGACGTCACCGGGTGGGGGTTCGACACTGCGTGCCACGGCATGTGGACCGCGGCCGGAGGCACGGTGCAGATCGGGAGCGACATGGCCTCTTCGGGCGTGACGACGAACGCGCTGACGCTGGCGCTGACCACGTCCAGCTTGAGCACGGGCACCTGGTACGACCTCTATGTCGACGACGGCTCGGGCTACCTGTGCGATCCGACCGACTTTCTAGCGAGCGCGATGTGGCCCGACACGGGACAGACCAACGCCCAATGCTCCGACGATCCCACCGTGGCGGGCCTGGTCGCCTGCGGCACGCTCGACGCTACGTGGTGGGGGCAGGACGGTCACTACCAGGAGCCGCGGCGGCAGCACAGCTATGTGGACAATTCGAACGGAACGATCTCCGATCGGGTGACCGGTCTGATGTGGGAGAAGGCGGCGTCCGCCGTCACGATGACCTGGTCCGCGGCCGGGACGTACTGCGACGGCCAGACGACAGGCACGTACACAGACTGGCGGCTGCCGAATATCCACGAGCTGTGGACGATCATCGATTTCGGCAGGTTCACGCCGGCGATCGACACGGTCTTCTCGCAGGAGACCACGACGTTCTGGTCGTCGACGGCGTACCTGAAGAGCTCATCGAGCTACGCCTGGTACGTGAACTTCCAGAACGGGCAGAGCTACGGCCACAACGGCACGGTGGGCACGGCCCGGCAGGTGCGCTGCGTCCGCGGCGCGGTCTTCGGGCACGTGGCGTCGCCGGCTGCGCTCGTGGACAACGGCGACGAGACGCTGACCGATCCGAACACGCACCTCATGTGGACGAAGGCGATCCAGGGCACCGTGGGGTGGCAGACCGCGCTGAACAGCTGTGACGCTCTCTCGCTCGCCGGTCGCTCCGACTGGCGGCTGCCGGATCGGCACGAGCTCGCCAGCATCGTCAACCTCGGGGCCGAGAACCCGGCCGCGTACGGCGCGTTCACCGGGACGTTCAGCACCTACTTCTGGTCGTCATCCCACTGGGTGGGCGATACCTCCACCGACAGGAAGTGGATCGCCGGCCTCCACCTGAACGGCGCCGTGGGGTTCTCGCAGGTGCTGGGATCGAGCTTCCAGTACCTCTGCGTCCGCCCGGCGATGTGACGCGGCCTTCGCCCTACGCAGTCGGGTTGGCGGCGATCACGTGGACCTCGATCTTCCGGCCTTGCCACGTCGCGTCTGCCGAGCTCATTTCGGCGCCCGAGTTGTCGAACACCTGCACCGTCAACGAGCCTGTGGCCTCGTGGCTCCACCAGCAGTGGAGCGGGATCTTCTTCCCGGTCGCCTTGTCGACCCCGAAGGCGGTCGCACTCACCACGGCGCCGACGCAGTTGTGACCCAGTTCGCCGCTCGGATCGAAGACCAACGGGTACGGGGCTCCTTCCACCCACACCTTCTTCTGCGCGAACAGCTTCCTCGGATTCGGCATCTCCTCGTTTCCTTTTGTCAAAGGCCGGTCGCCGAAGCGCCCCGGCACGGCCAATCAGCCGACCGCCGTGATCTTCAGGTGAACCTCCGTGCCGTCCCACGCGATGTCGGACGGGCTGCACTCTGCGCCCGCCTGGCTCCAGAGGTGCAAGCTCAGCTTCTTCGCCGCGTCCACGCTCCAGGTGAAGCGGAGCCAGTTGGCCAGCGCCGTCGAGGCGGCGGCCCCGTGCACGCCGGACACGCCAATCTGGATGTCGCCGTACGCGCAGGTCAGCGCGGACAGATCGTAGTCATAGGGGTAGGAATCGCTGTTCGCGATCGTGAAGTCGTCCTTGATCGTGAGCGTGTTCTTGCGGCCCTCGAGCGTAGTGACGCGACCGTCGATCAAGTTCACATTCGCAATCGTCTCGTAGTCGGTATCGTGGTCGTGGCCGGAATTCGCCTTGCCCGTGAGCAATCCGTCGACGTCCGTCTTCGTGTAGTAGAGGCCGGAGTTGAAATCGATCGTCGCCTGTGCCGGGAGGTACGGGTAGGTCGGGAAGACCGGCGAGAACGTCACGGAGAAGTCGTCCGTGAATCGGAACGAGGTCGCGCGCCGGCTGGTCGTCTCGGTGCCCTTGTACACGGGGATGCCGCAGCGGCAGCGGAGGCGGAGGCAGAGGTCGTCCCAGCTGCAGCAGCAGCCGCGGCAGCAGCAGAACAGGCCGTGGCACAGGGTGCGCAGCTCGCCGAAGATTCGGGGATCGCAGCAGCACTTCACGAGCGTCGGCGCGTCCGGGAGCGGGCCGTGGAGAACGCCCTCCTTGAACGCCTGCGCGCCCTTGTCCAGCTTGCCGAGCGCCGCACTCCCGGCCTCGGAGTCCCAATCGAGGGCGCCGACGAGCTCGCCGAGCCGCTTGGGGGAGAGCGACTGGACGGCGCCGTTGAACGCGTCGAAGTTCCCCTTGCTCGCGGCGTCGAGCACCGCTCGGATCTCTTTCGGGAGGTTCTTGTCGAGCATCGCCTCCTTCAGCTTGTCGAGATCCTTGGGGGTGAAGGAGATCGGCTTGATCGCCGCGATCGACGTCTTCTTGGGCGCGATCTTCTTGACCGCTCGCTTGGCCGCCTTCTTCACAGGCGCCTTCTTCGGAGCCTTTGCCGTCGCTCTCTTCTTTCCGCTCTTCGCCGCTTTCATGTGCACCTCCGTCGCGTAATGCCGGCCGCCTGGAGTCAGGAGCCGCGTGTCACGCTGATCCGATGTTCCGACCCGGTTTGGAAACGGGAACCAGGATGCCCTTGAATGGGGCGGCGTGTCAAAAGAGAACTTCGCAGCAAACGAGGCCTCCAGGGCGTCGATTGCCGTTTTCCCGAAACCCCATCCCGCGTATGATGCGTCCGCGCAAAAAAGGAGCCGTCCAATGACCATCGATCTTGCGAGAGTCGACGCCATCGTCGCGCGCGTCGGGAAGGACGCGTCCAAGGCGATCCCGATCCTGCAGGCCGTGCAGGAGGAGCTCCGGTACGTGCCGCTCGAGGCGATCGAGCGGATCGCCGCGACCACGGAGATGACCGAGTCGCAGCTCTTCGGCGTGGCGACCTTCTACGCCCAGTTCCGCCTGAAGCCCGTGGGCGAGCGGCTCGTGCGTGTCTGCCACGGCACCGCCTGCCACGTGGGCGGCGCCGTGGGGATCAGCGAGGCGATGGAGGCGCGGCTCGGCGTCAAGGACGGCGAGAACACGCCCGACCTCAGGTACACGCTCGAGTCGGTCGCGTGCGTCGGCTGCTGCTCGCTCGCGCCCGTCGTCATGGTGGACAAGAGGACGTTCGGCAAGCTCGACCGCAAGAAGGCGGCGCAGATCATCGACGACCTCGAGGCCGGGAAGGGGGGTGCGCGATGAGCGGGCGCAAGTCGATCGTGGTCGGCATGAGCACGTGCAACATCGCCGCCGGCGCCGAGGAGGTCCACGACTTCCTCGCGGAGCGGGTCGCGGCCGGGCTCGACGCAGACCTCCTCGTCACGGGCTGCTTCGGGATGTGCTTCGCCGAGCCGCAGGTCCGGATCGTCGACGCGGACGGCGCGAGCCGCCTCTACGCGAACGTGAACCGCATGCGCATCGAGAAGATCGTCGCCGAGGACGTCCTGGGCGGCAAGCCCGTCGACAAGTGGCTCGTGAAGCTCGACGAGGGCGAGGGGCAGAAGCTCTGGGGCAAGCAGAAGCGGATCGTGCTCGCGAACTGCGGCGCCATCGATCCGGAGAAGATCGACGACTACCTCGCGCGCGACGGCTACAAGGCGCTCGAGAAGGTGCTCCGGGCGAACGACCGGATGGCCGTGATCCAGGAGATCACCGCGTCCGGGCTGCGCGGCCGCGGCGGCGCCGGCTTCTCGACCGGCATGAAGTGGAAGTTCGCGTACGGCTACGAGAACCCCAAGAAGTACGTCGTGTGCAACGCGGACGAGGGCGATCCGGGCGCGTTCATGGACCGCACGACGCTCGAGAGCGATCCGCACGCCGTGCTCGAGGGGATGGCGATCGGCGCCTTCGCGACCGGCGCCAACGAGGCGTACATCTACTGCCGCGCCGAGTACCCGCTCGCGATCAAGCGGCTCTACATCGCGATCGAGCAGGCGACCGCGCGCGGCTTCCTCGGCGAGAAAATCTTCGGCTCGCCGTTCAGCTTCGAGATCCACGTGAAGGAGGGCGCCGGCGCGTTCGTGTGCGGCGAGGAGACGGCGCTCATGACGTCGATCGAGGGGCGCCGCGGCATGCCGCGCGTGCGGCCGCCGTTCCCGGCCGAGGCCGGGCTGTTCGGCAAGCCGACCACGATCAACAACGTCGAGACCTGGGCGAACGTCCCGTGGATCATCCGCAACGGGGCCGCGGCGTTCGCGGCGATGGGCACCGAGAAGTCGAAGGGCACCAAGGTGTTCGCGCTCGCGGGCAAGATCAAGAACGGCGGCCTCGTCGAGGTGCCGATGGGGATCACGCTCGACGAGATCATCCACGAGGTCGGCGGCGGCACGGGCACGAAGCGGCAGGTGAAGGCCGTACAGATGGGCGGCCCGTCGGGCGGCTGCGTGCCGCGCTCCCTCTTCGGCACGAAGATCGACTACGACGAGGTGACGAAGACCGGCGCGATCATGGGTTCGGGCGGCATGGTCGTCATGGACGAGACGACCTGCATGGTCGACGTCGCCAGGTACTTCCTCAACTTCACGCAGCTCGAGTCGTGCGGCAAGTGCACCTTCTGCCGGATCGGCACGACGCGGATGCTCGAGATCCTGACGCGCATCTGCGACGGCAAGGGCGTCCCGGAGGACATCCCGGCGCTCGAGGATCTCGCGCAGCAGATCAAGACCACCAGCCTGTGCGGGCTCGGGCAGACCGCGCCGAACCCCGTGCTGACGACGCTCCGGTACTTCCGCGACGAGTACGAGTCGCACATCTTCGACAAGAAGTGCCGGGCCGGGAAGTGCCGGTCGCTCTGCTCCTTCCGGATCACCGAGGCGTGCACCGGCTGCATGGTGTGCGCGAAGAACTGCCCGCTCGACTGCATCTCCGGAGAGAAGAAGCAGCTGCACGTGATCGACCAGGCCAAGTGCATCCGGTGCGGCGTCTGCCGCGACCTGTGCAAGTTCGACGCCGTCGTGGTCGGGTGAGAGGAGGGAGCCGTGAAGAACGTGAAATTCAATCTGGACGGCACGGTCGTCGAGGTCCCGGCCGGCACCACGATCCTGGACGCGGCCAAGGCGCACGGGACGTTCATCCCGACCTTCTGCCACCTCCAGGAGCTCAAGCCGTTCGCGTCGTGCTTCGTCTGCGTGGTCGAGATCGAGGGCCGCGCGAACCTCGCGCCGTCGTGCTCCACGGCCGCGGCCGAGGGGATGGTCGTGCGCACGACGAGCGAGCGGGTGCAGAAGGCGCGCAAGACCTGCCTCGAGCTGCTGCTCTCGGATCACGAGGGCGACTGCCTCGGGCCGTGCATGTCGGCGTGCCCCGCCGGGATCGACATCCCGGGGTTCGTCGCGCACCTCGCGAGGGGCGAGGACCGGGCGGCGCTCGAGCTCATCCGCGTGAGCATGCCGCTGCCGGGCATCCTCGGCCGCGTGTGCACGCGCCCGTGCGAGACCGCGTGCCGGCGCCAGCTCGTCGAGAAGCCGATCGCCATCTGCCACCTCAAGCGGTACGCCGCGGACTCGGGCGCCCTGGGCGACGAGCCGCCCCGCCCGGCGGAGGCGACCGGGAAGCGGGTCGCGATCGTCGGCGCAGGCCCGGCCGGGCTCTCGGCCGCGTACTACCTGCAGCTGCTCGGCCACGCGTGCACGATCTTCGACGCCCACGAGAAGGCGGGCGGCATGGTGCGCTACGGGATCCCGAGCTACCGGCTCCCCCGCGGCGTCATCGAGCGCGAGGCGGCCGCCATCGAGAGGCTCGGGGCGACGTTCCGCTTCGGCACGGCGCTCGGCCGGGACGTGCGGCTCGAGCAGCTGCGCGCCGACTACGGCGCGGTGTTCCTGGGGCTCGGTGCCCAGAAGGCGACCGCGATGGGCGTGCCGGGCGAGGAGCTCCCGGGCGTGCTCTCGGGCATCGGCTTCCTGGGTGCCGTGTCGCGCGACGAGAAGCACCCGATAGGCCGCACCGTCATGGTCGTCGGCGGCGGCAACACCGCGATCGACGCGGCGCGCACCGCGCTGCGGCTAGGCGCCGAGGAGGTGACGATCCTCTACCGCCGCACCCGCGCCGAGATGCCGGCGTGGGCGATGGAGGTGCACGCGGCCGAGGAGGAGGGCGTGAAGCTCGAGATCCTCGCCGCGCCCACGAAGATCGAGCGGGCGGCCGACGGCCTGCTCCACGTCACCTGCATCCGCATGGCGCTCGGCGAGAAGGACGCGTCCGGCCGGCAGCGGCCGGTGCCCCAGGCGGGGAGCGAGCACGTCCGGATCGTCGAGAACGTCGTCGCGGCGATCGGCCAGGGCGTCGATCCGTCGTCCGCGACGGGCTGCGGGGTGACGAAGTGGAAGACGCTCGCCGCGGATCCGCGGACGCTGGCGACGAGCCTCGACGGCGTGTTCGCGGGCGGCGACTGCGTGAACGGCGCCGACATCGCGGTCACGGCCGTGGCCGCCGGCCGCCGGGCCGCGATCGCGATCGACCAGCATCTCATGGGGCTGCCGGTGACAGGGGATCCGGCGGTGTACGACCACACGATGGGCGCGATCGACAAGGTGGATCGCAACGTCGTGCGGGGGTTCGAGAAGGACGAGCGGCGGCCGATGCCGGAGCTCGAGCCCGAGCCGCGGGCGCGCTGCTTCGACGAGGTGGAGACCGGCTTCGACGCCGCGACCGTGCGCGCCGAGGCGGCGCGGTGCATGGAGTGCGGCTGCCGCGCGGCCCACGAGTGCCGGCTGCGCGCCTACGCCGCCGCGTTCGGCGCGGCGCAGGACAGGTTCGGGGGCCGCAAGCGGGCGTACCTGAAGGACGCGAGCCACCCGACGGTCGTGTACGAGACGCACAAGTGCATCCAGTGCGGCACCTGCGTCCGCCTCACGGAGGAGATCCTCGGCACCTCGGCGATGGGGTTCGTCGGGCGCGGCATCTCGGCGCGGGTGGCGCCGGCGCTCGGCCGGGAGCTCGCGAAGGTCGACGGCCGCGGGATCGAGCGGCTCGTCGAGGCGTGCCCGGTGGGCGCGCTCACCTTGAAGGAGGCGAAGGTCCCCACGCTGGAGCCTGTGTTCGCCCGCCCCTCGGTGCGGAAGATCTGACGGCGCTCACAGCCCCCGCAGGAACTCCGGCCGCAGCGCCCCTTCCCCCTCGCGCAGCGCCTCGTCGATCCGCGCGAGCATGCGCGGCTTGTCGCGCTGGAGATCCCCGGCGAGCGCGAGGTAGTTCGAGGCGTGGTTCGCGCGGAACGTGATCCCGTCGGCCCCGATGCCGTCCAGGATCGCGCGGCACTCGACGAGGCTCTCGGTCGGCGTCAGCTCGGCCCTGTCCGGATCGCCGAACGCGACGGCGAACGGCGGATCGCGCTCCTCGAGGATCAGCGTGAGCGCGGCGGCGTACCTGGGCCGGATCGCGTCGAGGAGGCGCGCTGTCCCCGCGGCGTGGCGCGCCGAGAGCCGCTTCCCGCCGAGGCCGAGGATCACGGTGATCGAGAGGTCGAACCCGGCCTCCTGGGGCTTCGCGCACAGGGCGATCATCTCGTCCGCGGTGACGCCCTTGTCGATCCGCCGCAGCACCTCGTCGTCGCCGCTCTCCGCGCCGACGAACAGCATGGTGAGCCCGGCCTCGCGGATGCGGCGCATCTCCAAGGCGCTCTTCCTCGCGAAGTTCTCGGGGCCCGCGTAGCAGGTCACGCGCTCGAGCCTCGGGAACGCGGCGTACAGGCGCTCGAGGATGCGCAACAGCCGCTCGGTCGACAGCACGAACGCGTCGCCGTCGGCGAGGAAGACGCGGCGAGCGTGCGGCAGCTCGCGGGCGGCCCACTCGATCTCCGCGAAGAGCTCGGCCTCGGGCCGCGCGCGGAACCGCTTGCCCTGGTAGCTCACGCAGAACGCGCACCTGTTGTGGGAGCAGCCGATGGTCGCCTGCAGGATGAGCGAGCGCGCCTCGGACGGCGGCCTGTAGAGCGGGAGATCGTACCGGATCAAATCAGCCCCGGATCGCGCGGATGACCTTCTCGAACGCGGGGAGCGCTCCCCAGATCTTCTCGTCCGCGACGCAGTACCCGACCCGGAAGTAGCCCGGGGCGCCGAAGCCCGTGCCCGGCACCGCGAGCACGCGCTCGCTCTTGAGCTTCTGGCAGAACGCTACGTCGTCGCCGCCCGGCGCCTTGGGGAAGACGTAGAACGCGCCGCCCGGCACCACGAGCTCGTACCCCATGCCCTGGAGCTCCGCGCACAAGCGGTCGCGCTTGCGGCGGTACCACTCGAGGTCGACGGTCACGGTCTGGAGCTCGGTCACGGTGCGCTGCATGAGCGCCGGCGCGTTGACGTAGCCGAGGACCCGGTTCGAGAACACCGCGGCGCCGACGACCTTCTGCCAGCCTTTCATCCGCGGGGACACGGCGAGGAAGCCGATCCGCTCGCCCGGCAGGCCGAGATCCTTGGAGTGGCTCGTCGCGACGAGCGTGTTCTCGTAGCCGTTGAACGAGCTCGTGCACTTGTCCATGTCGTACACGAGCTTGCGGTACGGCGCGTCGTCGATGAGGAAGATCGGCCGCTCGCGCTTCGCGGACTCGCGGCGCAGAAGGTCGCCGAGCCCGTCGAGGGTCGCCTGCGGGTACACCACGCCGGTCGGGTTGTTGGGGTTCGTGATCAGCACGGCCCGGGTCCTGGTGCTGATCTTGGCGGCGATCGCGCCGAGGTCGAGATCGAAGCCCGGCGCGCTCTGGGCCACGACCATCACGCCGCCGTGGTTCTCGATGTAGAACCTGTACTCGACGAAGTGGGGCGCGACGCAGATCACCTCCTCGCCCGGGTCGAGCACCGCCTTGATCGAGATGTTCACCGCGCCGCCGGCGCCCACGGTCATGACGACGTTATTGCCCTTGAACGGGAGGCCGTGGTCCGCGGCGAGCGAGTCGGCGACCGCCTCCCGCGAGGCCATGTAGCCGGCGTTGCTCATGTACCTGTGCTGGCCGGGCGAGTCGTCCTCGATGATCCGGCGCAGGGTGCGCTTGAACTCGGCCGGCGGCTCGAGCTCGGGGTTGCCGATGGACAGGTCGTAGACGGGCAGGCCCGTGCCGTCCCGCATCATCTGCATGCCCTCTTCGAACAGCTTGCGGATCCAGGAGCCCTTGGTCTCGTAGGCGGCGATGGTTCTCGAGATCGGCATGATGTGCTCCACTCTTCGGCGTTGGTGCGCCCTCCGTTCGGGCGTCTAGTCTACGGTATCTGTCTCGTCCGTCGTCTCTTCGTTCTCGAGCGCCTCCCGCACCGAGGCGGGAAGCCGCGTCGGCCGGCCTTCGCTGGTGGTCACCGCGTGCCGCGTGAAGCCGCGGACCAGCGGGACGCCGTCCTTGGAGATCTCGTACTCGAACCGGATCTGCGCGCGGCCGATCTCGCCGAGCCGCGCGGTCACGCGGATCACGTCGTCGTAGCGCGCGGGCTTCAGGTACACCGCGTTCGCCTCGATCACCGGGAGCATGACGCCGCTCTCCTCCACGTCGCGGTAGCTCGAGCCGCGGCGCCGCATGTACGCCGCGCGCCCGGCCTCGAACCAGCGCAGGTACGTCGCGTGGTACACGACGCCCATCCGGTCCGTGTCCGCGTACAGGACCCGCGCCGCGATCGTCGTGGTCTGGAAGGGGACCTCCGCTTGCCGCTCATCGCCCACCCGATCCGCATATCAGACCCTCTGCTCTCCCCGCAACCCTGCAAAGAGCGAAGCCCACTTGATCCCCGGCGCCGCGCGGGACACACTTCTCATGCGGAGGATTCACAAGGAGGGCGAGATGACCGAAGGCCAGCCTCTTTATACGGCCCACAACATCTGGTACGAGCGCGCCGACCGCGTGTTCGCGATCAACTACAAGAAGGGGATCATCATCCCGGCGGGCTCGCCCGCGATACTCGACCCCCGCGGGGTCCGCCGCGGGGATTCCGAGATCCGCTTCTCGGTCCCGGCCGCCGGCGTCAGCGTGACGATGCACCTCCAGCCCAAGTTCGCACCCGGCGTGTCGATCGAGGCGCTCCGCGATCGCACGCTCACGCCCAAGCCGTGGGAGCAGATCATCGAGGGGCTCGACGCGAAGGAGATCGAGTGCATCCGCAACGCCGTGGTCCAGCCCGGGGTCTCGAAGCGCGCCGTGCTCGCGGCGTACGGCTACCCGCCCGAGCACGTCACGCCGACGCTGGAGAAGGGCGTCTGGACCTACTGGATCAACAGGTTCATCAAGAAGGAGCTGGTCTTCGGCGCGGACGGAAGGACCACGACCGCGTTGCCGTAGCAGGGGCGACGCATCAGTAGTCGCCCGCCTTGCCCGAGTCGTGGAAGCCCGCCGGCTCCTCCGCCTTCGACAGGTTGTCGAACCGCGTGTACAGCCCGCTGAACAGGAGCCGGACGATGCCGGTCGGGCCGGAGCGCTGCTTGCCGACGATGATCTCGGCGACGCCCTTGTCCTGCGTGTTGGGGTTGTACCACTCGTCGCGGTAGACGAACACGATCAGGTCCGCGTCCTGCTCGATCGCGCCCGACTCGCGGAGATCGGACATCATCGGCCGCTTGTCGGGGCGGCTCTCGAGGCTGCGGTTGAGCTGCGACAGGGCGACGATCGGCACGCGCAGCTCCTTGGCGAGCCCCTTGAGCGAGCGCGAGATCTCCGAGATCTCCTGCTCCCGGTTGTCCTTGCGCCTGCCGCCGGCCTGCATGAGCTGCAGGTAGTCGACGACGATCAGGCCGAGCCCCTTCTCCGCCATGAGCCGCCGCGACTTGGCGCGGATCTCGATGGGCGTCATGGGCGCGTTGTCGTCGAGGTACACCGGGACCTGGTGCAGCACGCCGGCGGTGTTCGTGAGGCGGCGCCAGTCCGACTGGTCGAGGCGGCTCGGCGCGCGCATCTTCGACGCGTCGACCCGGCCCTCGGACGACAGCATGCGGCGCACGAGCTGCTCCTTGGACATCTCGAGCGAGAACACGAGCGTCGGCACGCCGGTCTCCTTGGCCGCGTTGAACGCCATGTTCAGCGCGAGCGCGGTCTTGCCCATCGAGGGCCGCCCGGCCACGATCACGAGGTCCCCCGCCTGGAACCCGGCGGTCAGCCGGTCGAGCTCCGCGAACCCGCTCGGCATCCCGGTGACCTCGCCCTTGCGCCCGGCGGCGAGCTCCATGTCCTCGAACGTCTTCTTGAGCACCCGCGAGATGTGCGTGTAGCTCTCGCCGATCCGCGCCTGCGACGCCTGGAACACGAGCTTCTCGGCGCCGTCGAGGAACTCGTCCGCGTCGTCCTGGTCGCCGAACCCCTCGGCCACCACCTGCTGCGCCGCGTAGATCATCCGGCGCACGGACGCCTTGGCGCGCACGATGCGGGCGTAGTGCTCGATGTTCGCGACCGTGGCGACGCGCTCCGTCAGCCCCTCCAGGGCGAGCGTCCCGCCGATCTTCTCGAGATCGCCCTGCTTGATGAGCTGGTTGCCGAGCGTGACGTGGTCGACGGGCAGCCCCTTGCCGGAAAGCTCCTGGATCGCGGCGTAGATGCGCCGGTGCGCCTCGACGTAGAAGTCCTCGGGCTGGAGGATGTTCTGGATGAGGAAGAGCGCCTGGTTGTTCAGGAGGACGCAGCCGAGCACGGCCTCCTCGGCTTCCTTGTTGTAGGGCGGCACGCGGCCCTCTGACATCTGGGGCTCGGCCGCGCGTTTGGTCTTGTCGTCGCCGGGTCGGTCCATGCCGCCCCCGATCTTCTATTCCTTGACCACCCAGACCTTGAGATCCGCCATCACGCCGCCGTGGAGCTTCACGCCCACCGTATAGACGCCGAGCGCCTTGATCGGCTCGGCGATGGCGATCCGCCGGCGATCGACGGTCACGCCCTCGCTCGCGAGCGCCTTCTCGACGTCCTTGGCGGTCACGGATCCGAACAGCTTGTCGTTCTCGCCCACGGGCTTCGCGACCGTGACGCTCAGCTCGGCGAGCCGCGCCTTGACCTGCTCGGCCTCGGCCTTGGCGACGTCGATCTGGCGCTGGATCTCGCGCATCTTGTGCTCGATCATCCCGATGTTGCGGGACGTCGCGGCGGCGGCCAGGCCCTGCGGGAAAAGGAAGTTGCGGGCGAATCCGGGCTTCACGTTGACGATCGTGCCGGGGTCGCCGAGGTGCGGTACTTGCTCGCGCAAAATGACTTTCATGGGCCCCTCCTCGTCACTTCGGCGCCGTGAACGGCATGAGGGCGATGTTGCGCGCCCGCTTGATGGCGGTGCACAGAGCTCGCTGGTGCTTGGCACACGCCCCGGAGATCCGGCGCGGCACGATCTTGCCCCGCTCGGTGATGAAGTAGCGCAGCGCCTGCGCGTCCTTGTAGTCGATGACCAGCGTCGTGTCGGCGCAGAAGCGGCACACGCGGCGCCGGCGTCCTCCGCCCCCGCCCCCGCGACGACGATTCTCTCCTCCTTGAGATCTCTCTCTATGGTCCATCGGATCCTCCTATGCCAACTCGTCGTCCGACGACTCTTCGTCATCACGGCTCGGGGCCTCGACCTCTTCGCGCGGCGGCCGCGGCGCCCGATCGCGCCGGTCCTCGTACGCGTCCTCGGCGAACGACGGGGCGGGCGGGGGCTCGTGCTCGCTCTCCTCGTACGTCGGGACGAACGAGATGTCCTCCTCGCGCGCCGGTCGCGCCTCGGGGTCCACGTCGTCGTCAACCTTGACCGTCAGGTACTTGATGACCGGATCGAGCATGCGCAGGTTGCGCTCGATCTCGTGCACCAGGTCCTCGTACCCGAGGTAGCGAAGGTAGATGAAGATCCCCTTGGGCTGCTTGCGCACCGCGTAGGCCAGCCGTCGCTTGCCCCAGTTCTCGGCGCGCAGCATCTTGCCCTCGAGCTTCGAGATGACGTCCTGGCAGCGGCCGGCCACGCGATCGACCACCTCGGTCGCGGAGTCGGGGTTCAGGATGAAGATCGTCTCGTACTCACGGGCCCTGTGGACGGGCAGGACGTGATCCATTGTGCCTCCTCACGGATGAAGCCCCGGGTCGCGCCCGGAGCAAGGAGTATGTGGGCGGGGCCCTAGCGCCCCGCGAGCCGCGATAACTAGCGCAAGGGCGGGGGATGGTCAAGGAAAACCCCATCCCGCGATGCCGGCGCACGGACCGGGCGGCCGCCTTCCGCGCCGCGCCAAACGCTCCGCAGTCTGGCGCGCGCATCGCCTCGAACCCCGAGGCGGCGCGTGCTATAGTGGCTTCGATCCTTGGGGCGCGCGTCCTGCGCCGAGGAGGAGGCGCGGCGGTGCGAGAGCGGATGGACAGAGGGCGGCTTCTCGTGGGGAGCGCCGAGGAGGTCGACCGGGCGCAGCGCGAGGAATGGGCGCGCGCACCGATCGAGGAGAAGCTCGAGACCATCACGTACCTGAGGGAATGTTTCTATGGCCCCGAAGCGACTACCGGACGACTTCAGAGAGTTCATACAGTGCTTGAACGCCCATGAGGTCCGGTACCTCCTCGTCGGCGGCTGGGCAGTGGGGATCTACGGGAACCCGCGCGCCACCAAGGACATCGACTTTCTGGTCGCGGTCGATGACGAGAACGTCGATCGACTCCAGGCAGCGCTCCGCCAGTTCCGGGCGCCGACCGTGGAGAACGGTGTCTTCCAGAAGCCCGGGAACGTCTTCCGCATGGGCGCTTCGCCCGTCCAGATCGACATCATCAACGAAGCGTCCGGGATTTCTTTCGACGACTGCTACGCGCGGCGCGAGGTGATCGTCGCGGACGGCTTGCCGATCTCGATGATCTCGAAGGCGGACCTGATACGGAACAAGCGCGCGTCCGGGCGCCACCGCGATCTCGCGGACGTCGAGATCCTCGAGGAGGGATAGGGGAGCGGGCATCGCCTCCCTACTTCACGAACCCCTTGCGCTTGAGCATCGGCTTCGTGGACGGCGCGCGGCCGCGGAAGCGCTCGTACAGCTCCATCGGGTCCTCGGAGCCGCCCTTCGAGAGGATGTTGTCCCGGAACGACTGCGCGGTCTTCTTGTCGAAGAGGCCGTTCTCCTGGAACGCCTCGAACGCGTCCGCGTCGAGCACCTGGGACCACAGGTAGCTGTAGTAGCCCGCGCTGTAGAAGTCCCCTTCGAAGACGTGCAGGAAGTACGTGCTCCTGTAGCGGGCGGCGATCTCGGGGATGAGCCCGATGCGGTCGAGCGCCTTCCTCTCGAACGCCCGCACGTCGTCGGTCGGCGGCGCGGTCAGCGTGTGCCAGGCCATGTCCAGGTAGCTCGCCGCGGCGTACTCGACCGTCGCGAACCCCTCGTTGAACGTCCTGGCCTTGTCGATCTTCGCGATCAAGGCGTCCGGGATCGGCTCGTTCGTCTCGAAGTGAGA
>JALNZK010000117.1 GCA_023229365.1 Pseudomonadota bacterium
ATCGCGAGTTACCCGCTTTCAGATGTGTGGGAAGGACCCGTGAAAGTCTGTGAGGATGAATGGTTGTCTTGCTTGTTCGCGGGTCCGTGTGTGTCCGGTCATTGTTTATTTTCCTTTGCTCCACACCTTACGCATTGTTCCTGGTTATCTAAGACCAGATGTCCCGACGCCATACATTCTGGAGCTATTTCCTCAATGACTGAGTCTTCTTGTGATTGCCCTATGTTCTTGATACTAACTGCACTTGTCACATGTATCTCCTGTGTGAGTGGGTCACGCTTCACACTACCCATGAGTACAGTGTCGGGTGGGCAGTCAGGGCATTCGAGTACACGCTCCATACCACTTTGAACAGGACGGACAAGTGTTTGGTCTAGGGGATGGGATACACCAAGCGCAGGGTTAGAGAACATGATCTTCTTATCCTCGATTCCCCACATCGAACGCATGGTCACGTATTCGTCCATCATTTCCAATGCTCCCTTCCACCCTGGATAACCAAACAACTGCATGCACAAAGCGGTCTTCTTCGATAGGTCTAGGTCTTTCCAAGGCTCGTTGATCTCCACTGGGTACTCCTTAGGAATTGACGGAATCTCTTTGGAATCTCCACATCTCGTCGTACTTAACGGCTCATTCCCCTCTATGCGGACAGGAAAGTAACGTTTTCTCTCGTTGGCCGCTCCCGTCCATTCTGTCTCCCCAGGGTGTTGAGCGAGGGAGAGGTGTATCTGATGCCCTACTTCCTGGTTGCGATGGCCTTAGCCAGTTCTTCCCCGAAAAACCTTGTGTACTTCTTCTCGACGATGTCCTTGGCGTTGGCTGTGAATCCGAACATGGCCCTGATGGTGGCCTGTTTCCCGAAGGCGTATAGCAAACGGATGGGTCTCCGGGCATTCCCGGTACGTTGCCAGATGCCCGTCTTGCCGCTTGGCATGGTCTGGATGAACGTCCTGGCCCTGCCCAATAGGGCCTTCGGGCGCTTGCTCTTGGGGATGATGGAGGCTAGGTCCACGCCGATCTCCTCGCGTTGGGGGATGGCGATGTTCCTGCCTTTGGGCTTCTTGATTCCCCCGTATTCGTGTATTGCCCACCGCTCATCAGGCGAACCCACGCGGCCCACGAGGTTGCGCTTGTTCATGGAATCCACGTTAAACCCGGTGTCCCGGCTCGTCAAAAAGTTGCGCTTTCTGATGTTAAACCGTTCTTGCGCCAGCACTTCCACGGTGTTGGTTCGCACTTCCCACAAGAGCGCGTTTCCGGCTCGGCTAATGGCATAGGGTATCTGGTCTCGGAACTGCGACAAGTGCGCGATGTTCTTCGTGAGGTTTGGTATGCCTTCGACCGTTATTTGCATGTCTTTCCCCTTTCTAGCATCTTACACCTGATGCGACTTTTATAGTTCCAAGGTGGTTGAGGTTATGCCACGCCGCCACACCACACCCCGTAACCGGGGACAGGGTTACTTCTCGACCGGCTTGCACTCGCACCAGGTATCCGCTTCCCAGCAATAACTCGGGCGCTTACAGGTTTTCTTCTCTGCGTGAATCCCTTCGTGCGGGCATTTCAGGCACCGAGTCGTTCCACCTTGCTCGCACTTCATCATTCGTTTCCGCTTCGGCATCCCGTCCTCCCTTTCCCACTCGTGTTAGTCGCCCTGGTGGGCGTGGTATGCGGCACAGCGCTTGTAGTTGAAAAACACAAACCTTCGGTTTATTACCTCTGCCCATTCGAGAACCCCATTACTGTAACAATCATCTCACACCCCCTTCGCCCGATTTAGGGCGTCCCAGAGCGCTTGGGCCTTGGAATCAAATTCCCTATCCGGTATGTGTTTTTCTTCTCGCTTGTAGCATTCCTTGCACATATAAAGTTCAGATTCCATCCTAGACATACAAGCTGGTTTTCCACAAATACAGCACCTCGGAGCGACCTTCTCCGCCGCCTCCACCAGCGCCGAGAGGCGGGCGCGGACATCACACATTAGACACTGTCGGTTGAGTTCTCCCACTTGCTGGCTCACCGGAACGGGTCCTTTGTCACTCACGGCTTCGCCTCCTTAGAATAAATCCCTCCCGTATTTAGCGAGATTTGAAGCGCTGAATAAATGTCTCCATGCTTTCCACCACATTCGGGAAATATCAACTTACTCATAGCAAACGAGATGCCCTTCTCCAAACTATTTACCTTGGCCTTGAGCGCGGCCACCTCGGCGTCGCGGGAGGATACGCCTTCTATGAAACCAAAGTTAAGCAGGTAATCCGTATCGGCGTTTTCGTAGTCGCACCTATCAGCCCCGGGTCCGAACAGTGCCTCTTCAACGTCTTCGTTGCGTTCGCATTGCTCAATTTTTTCAAATCTGTACGGCCCATCGGCTTTCCCGTCGTTCATGACGCCCTCCAGTTGTTGACCATCTCTATGCGCTGCCCCAGCCACTGAACTACCGGTACCGCCATGCTGTTCCCCAGGGACTTGTATCTCGGACCGTCCTTGGCTGGCTTTCTGGGGTATGGGATCAGTGTGTAGTCGTCGGGAAATCCCTGAAGTCTCTCCCACTCGCGCGGCGTCAGCCGGCGCACGCATCCGTTATGGTATAGGTCTTGGTCTTGGTGCGTGTCCACGGTGAACGCCTTTTCTGGGGCCCCGATGCCGGAGCAAAAGGTAGCAAACTTCACAGCAGGACCCCCTGCGGCATGTTGAACCACGCGCGGTCATTGAACCATAGGGTTTCCGTTATCTCGCGCGCTCCGTCCGCCATGGCCTTGCGGCTCACCGAGTTCCATCCGTGGTACAGGTCGGCGTACAGGGCTGATGTGTACCCGCTCAGTACCACCAGGCCCTTCGCGTTTGCCACTGGCATCCCGATAGACACCGGCGCCGGTTCGCCCATCTCGCGCATGTGTTCCGCGAGTCCACACACCTCCATGAACAGGTGTTCCGATATGAACAGGCGTTGCACGTCTGGAACGGTTTTCGCGCTCATTCTTCGGGCTCCTGTCCTTCGTCCTGGCACTCCGAACCGAACCCGCACGGCCTCACGTCTTCCTGGTCCAGCAACCGGCACGCCTCGCGCATCTTTTGCGACCGGAAGTCCCACGACGGTCCCGAACGGCTCCCCTTGAAGGTTGTGTTGTGGTATCCACACAGGACTTGAAGGTTCTCGAATCCGTCCACGTTCTCCGGATGACTTGACCTAGGGACGATATGGTCCGCGCAGAGGTCGCCCATACACTTCTTGTCCTGCAACTGGAACCCCGCTTCGCACCGTGGCGATCCGTACAGTTCGACCTGCTTGGTGAACAGGATGGTCAATTTGTCCTTGAGTTCCATCGTCCGCTTCCTTTGCTTCTTGGACACCGGCTTCAACCTGGACCGATTCATCTCGTAGGGCTTGGCGTTCGGGTCGCGCTCCATCCCTATCCCCGTCTTCTTGTTCTTCGTGGGTCGGAAGGTGAGCGGGGTCATGGACGCTTCACCCACCAGGCGCGTAGGAAATACGCCGCCAACGCGAACCAAAGGGCAGGACCGCACACGATGACTCCGGTAAGCGCCACCGATAAGCCGTGTTCCTTGACCGTCTTGTGCGGGTCGGTGAACAACACCACCGAGAACGGCCCCGCGATGCTCCACGCCCCCAGGATGCACAGGACCGTCTCAAGGGTTGGTATATGTATTTCCAGAGTCATTTCTCGGCCTCCCAATCCTTTTCGGTTTTAATTCCGCCCTCTGCTCTTCGGGCGTCCCAGGGCAGGACCCGGTCGGCCACCACTCTCTGCATCTCTCGCAAACTTCACGCTTCATCTGCTCGTGCCACACCTTGACGTGATTCCGGCGGTTCTTCTTTCCTTCACCACTCTTTGGCATTCCAACCACCTCGACGCTTTACTGCTTTTTGCGCGTTCTCGCGTGCTTTCACCACGACCACCATCTTCTCGATCTCGGACGGATTCCTTTTTAACCTAGCCACTAACCGTCGAAGTTCCACGAGCTCATGGCAGATCGACGGCATGGTCGAGATGATCGCCAAAAGTTCCCCCGGCTGGAGACTCTGCACGTTGCAGGCGCTCTTGCCTATCCCGAGGATGTATTCTTCTGAAAACTTCGCCGGAACAGTGGGGGCCGATATCTTCTCGGCCACGAACCCCTTGTCCTTGAACAACCCGTACACGAACTGCACCGACACTCCAAACCGCTTCGCCGCCGCACCCTTGCCGTGGACATCGGAATACTCTTTGATCCGTGTCCTCATCTCGTCAGGGATGCGTTGGTTTTTCAATTTATTCGTCCCTCTCGGATTTCTCGCCTTCCCTGAATCCCCTGGCGAAACTCCTGGCCGCGATCCTTCGAGCCAGTTCAATGGCGAGTTTCGCGTCCTCCTCGGTCAGGCCCTCAATGTCCAGTACCAAGTGCGCAGCTTCCAGCAAGTCCTTCGGGTCCTGATTCATTCATCGTTCCTTTCGTTCCCCGGCTCCGCTTCCAACTCATCCGAGATGGCGGTGGACCGCTTCGACAGCTCTTTCCATGCGCTAGGGCTTAGAAAAAAGTTGGTGTGTTTATCCCAACATCCGCAGCATTTGGATCCGGTGACCCTGTACCCACTCCCACAAGTCATGGGGCCATCGTCCTCTTGGATCGAGATGGCCTTGAACTTATGCTGCGTGCATTCTAGGATCGAGAGAAAGTATCGCTTAGCCATTACATCCACCCTTTCCCGCTCGTGTTAGTCGCCCTGGTGGTCGTGATATCGGAACCAGCGCATCGGATCAAACCTCGACACTCCTTCGCCTGTGCCCCACGAATACTCGATGATGCACGTAGGAACCCAGTAAAAACCGTCCAGAAAAACAGGTTCGCGCGAGAAATCCCACGGTCCATCAAACGGACGATCTTCCATCACTCCACCTCTTTCTTAGTTGAATCTGCGTGGTCCTGCAGGAGCCCATTCGCAAACTGAACCATGTCGAATTGCCTGCGCTCCATCTGCTCCATGCGGATCGACTCGGCTTCCCTCGCACCCTCGCCCTTCAATTCAAGGTATTCGTACAGGTCCATCACTCCACCCCCTTCTCCCGGTTGATGGCGTCCACGACGGCCTTCACTTGCGGGCAATGCTCCTCGGTCTTTCCGCACCCGATTCGTTCGCATGTTTCGCAGTACTTCGATCTCAACACCTCCGCCGCCTCCACCAGCGCCGAGAGGAGGGCGCGGAGGTCGGCTATTTCCATGTGAGCGCGGAACACTATTTTTTCTTGAGTCCTGCAATACGAACGCAGGTTCTTTCGGTTCATCGTGCTGATTGAATCGGGCTCTTGGCTTGAGTTGCCGATTGCTCCGTCTCCTGGCTCTCCGTTCACGGCTTCACCTCCTGGGTCCCCTGGGGTTGGGTTTGGGCGATGGCTTTCCTCAGTTTTGTAATTCGATCCCCAAAAGTTTCATCCGTAATTCCTGGATACGGATTGTCGTTTTTCCATCTCCATGCTTCTACAATGTCCTCACATAGCTCCCGCAACCTCTCGTTCTCTTTGCGGAGCGCGTCCACCTCGGCGTCGCGCGAGTGCCATGCCGAATTAAGACAATGGCACTCTATTTCGGCCGCGACTCTCGTTCTTGGTTCTCTTTTCACACTATATTCCCACCCGTTAGGTCCGCACGTGATGAACCCAAAATCACGAGCATCACCGGGTTTTCTGTTTGGGTGCTTTTCAATTTTGTACGGCCCCTCTGCCGATTTCCCGTCGCTCATGACGCCCTCCGTTCCAAAATTTTACTTTCTTTTGCCAATTCAGTTAATGACGCCGGTCATAGACCGACCTTTTTGTACTCTGAAATAACTCGCACCGCCTCATCGAATCCTCTGCAAACGCAGGCGTAATACCCAGCCAGCTTCAACGCCTCGATCCATTCGGCCTGTTCCTGCGACGTAACTCCCCCGCGCTCTCGCTTCATCTCAATAAACAGCCCCAGGAAAATTCCGTGCCGACCAGGTATAAACAGGTCGGGAACTCCGCTGGACCGTCCCTCGGTCCTGAAATGGTTAACCGCTCCGTAGGACATTTTCCCGGTGTTAGGAATGGCGAAAATGGACTTGGGTCCGTACTGCGCTCGGCACCACGAGACAACTCGGGATTGCTCGACGTGTTCCGTTGGGCAAACCGTATTCTTGCCTTTCCCGCCGATCTTTTCCACGACGTTGGAGGCTCGGGGAGCGGTCGGGGAATATAGGCGACCTAGTGCGCGTTTCATTTTTCATCCTTAAAAACCGGTTTAAATGTTATTGAATATTTTTCAATGGCTTGTCCTATATCATTAGTTACGTCAAATTTTTCTCCAGTTATTACTACATGGTCACCTATGATTTTATAACGGTCGGATGCATAAAACCTTTGTCCCAACTCACTCCAAAAAACTTTGATTGGTTTTTTCATTTCAGTAGCTCCCCCAGTCTGCGAAGTTTTTCCTTCTTCCAATCGTCTATCTTCTCGTTGCCCCAATACTCCCTCATCTGCGCGATCATGATTTCAACGTCTGCAATCTCCTCAAGAAAGTTCGGAATCGCGTCACCCTTGCGCCTCTTGACCTTGTTCACGGCCACGATCAACTCGGCGCACTCCTCCTGGAGCATGTCCATCTGCGATTCTATCCCCCAACGGTCCAAAGCTGATTTTAGGAGTTTCATTTTTATACATTCCTCCAGTTGTTGACCATCTCTATGCGCTGCCCCAGCCATTCAACCACCGGTACCGCCATGCTGTTCCCCAGCGCCTTGTAGCGCGGCCCGTCCTTGGCTGGATTTCTGGGGTACGGGATCAGCGTGTAGTCGTCGGGGAATCCCTGAAGTCTCTCGCACTCGCGCGGCGTCAGCCGGCGCACCATACCCATCGCCGCCGCATCGTCAGCCATTCGCCCGGGCCCTTGGTTTGGCATCGCGCGCAGGGTGGGGGCCACCAACGGCACTCCGCGCCCCGTCCCGTCCTCGCTCCCGTCGTATCGGGCCTTTAGACTGTGGCACACCATCGTTTCTGATTCGGCGTCGTATCTTTTGGATGGATGGGCATTCAACGTCATCGCCACATGCGGCACGGTGTTGGCCGAAACCCCGTGGTGGTGGGATTGAAGGGTCTGGGTAGTTTCGCGCTCAATTCCGTTCCGCATGTCGAATGCAACGTGTAGAGAACTCCCCTTAGACATAGTTCCGGCCGGAATACCGGGCTCGGCTTTTGAACGGTTGGTTTTGCTGGTTATTTGGGCCGCATCAAACGCCACTACCGGGTCTTGCCCTCGCGTTTCTCCGGCACGCTCGAACCCTCGGCCACTTGCTCCAATGCACGGCGCAGTGTCGTGGGTAGCTCCTTGCCCCGGCGCGCGGCTCGGCGGAGGATTCCCCGACAGGCTGTGGCGCTCAAAAAGTACGGCAGCAGGTAGGTTAAAAAATCCTCTTCTGTTTTGAATCTGGCCCTTGTGCGCGGGTCGTCCCACGTCTCCAAGATGTCCGACAACGAACACACGACGGCGCCGCTGTGGTACTCCAAAGTATTGAGCGTCCAGCACTCGGTAGGCCCACCCATACCCGAGTTGTGCCAGCCCTCCGAGGAAGGCTCCAAAAGCCCGTCCTCCGTCAACCGACAGGACGCCGGGGACGTTCTCCCAGACCACCCAACTGGGGCGCATTCGGTCAATAGCCGCAAGATAGACGAGGGCCAGGTTACCACGCGGGTCATCCAGTCCTTTTCGGAGTCCTGCAACGCTGAAGGATTGACAGGGTGTTCCTCCGCAAAGCAAGTCAACTGATCCTGGTCCATATCCCCACTCCTTGAAATTGTTCATGTCCCCGTGGTTGGGCACGCCCGGGTAGTGGTGCTTCATCACCGCGCACGGGAACGGCTCAATCTCGGAGGAGAACACCTGTTCCCACCCCAAACCCTTCCACGCCTTTTCCGGGGCCCCGATGCCGGAGCAAAATGTCGCAAACTTCACAGCAGGACCCCCTGCGGAATTATTCATTCGATCTCCATTTGCGCGGGGTCTTCAACTTGTTCCAGGTTTCGCTTTGCTTGTTCGTAGTACGATTTCTTTAATTCTACGCCTACAAATTTTCGCCCTTCCTGCAATGCGACGTAACCCTCTGAACCGATCCCGGCGAACGGGCTAAGGACTGTATCTCCCGGATTCGTCCATAGTTTCAACGCCCTCCGAATGACTTGAAGTTGTAACGGGCAGATGTGTTTTTCGTCTTCATTCTCCCGAGCGCTCCGATACTGCAAAGTATCCGACGGGTTAATGTCGCTCCAGATCGGAGAGGCGTATTGTTGCCAAAGCGACACGGGAAATTCTTCGGGAGTGTGGGAAATCCGCTCCGTGTTATCTCCCGGTTTTCTCATCGTGATGAGATAGTCCGGTATGCCTTGTCGGCTCATGCTTGAATCCTTGCGAATGGTCTTGTGCAATAAACCAAGCGCCTTTGTTCTCTGCATTGCCGTAACTGGATCTTTCCAGATGACTACCTCGGAATGGTGGATGAATCCAGCATCCACAAACTGACGGATTAGTTCTCCCCGGAAGTCTCGCAACCCTATAAACCCATCGTTCTGCTTTGAGGTTGGGAGCAACATACAGTGGAAAGACAAAAGCCTTCCGGGCTTTGTCACTCGGTAAAGCTCCGGTACCAAATGCCGGAAGTGCTCCGAAAACTCACCCATGTCTTTGCAATTACCCATGTCCCTGGCGCTTGCGCTGTAGGTGTAAAGGGACGCGAATGGAGGGCTGAAAATCGTATAATGGATACTCGCGTCAGGAAGTCCTTTTACTACGTCCATGCAATCCGCTTGATATATTACAAACCTCTTTGATTCGAATTGATCCAAGACTTTCATGATTTTGCCTTTCGGTGGTAACACTTACCGCATTTGTATCCAGGTTTTATTTTTTTCAATAAAGCCGGGACATACCATCTTTCTTTACCGCATGAAGAGCAAATAGCATACCCTCCCTTTCCATGCGCTCTATTGTGGCTTCTTCTTGTTTCTAGAGATAAATTCTCAGGTCTGTTATCCGATTTGTTTTCGTTCTTGTGATGCACAATTTCATCAGGCCTTAGTTTTCTTCCGATTTTTTCTTCCATAACGACTCTATGCTCTCTTCTATTTATATTTTCTCCCCAAATCTTAGAAGAAAGAATTACGTATCCGTTTGCATCTATTGATTTTCCAGTTAAGAAGTTTGGGTGTTTCTTCCCAATTATTTTACGCTTGTTCATTTTTTTACCTCACTTGTTATGGCATTATACATGATATTAAATCATGCGTCCACCCCAATCCATTCAGGAATAAACATTTCGACTTTTGGCTGGTAGTCGTTCCACTCTTTTGATGATCCTCGAATCTCTTGCATCAACTGCTCTTTAACCATGCCCACCATTTCCTCGGCCATGTGCGTTGCGTCGGCTTCCTTTCGTTTGAAATTTTCCATGATGGCCGTTTCCGTTTCGGCGCAGATAACATAAACATCCACGGGTTTCTTTTGCCCAAACCTCCAGCAACGACGTATAGCTTGGTAGGTCTGTTCGTAGCTGTGGGATGCACCCATGAAAATCATTCGGTTGCACTTCTGCCAGTTCATGCCAAAACCGCAAATCGAAACCTTGGAAACCAACACACGAATATCCCCGTTGGTGAAACCAAGTAAGCGCTCTTTCTTTTCGTCCAGCGAATCCGAACCCTTGACCTGAACAGAGTCCTTAATGGCATTTTCTACGGCGTCGGCCTCATCATTCAATTCACACCAAACCAAGCACGTCCCTTTCTGGTTGGCAATTTCAGCGGCTATTTTCACGCGCTGATCCGCCGTGGCCTTGCGTGTCGCCCTTTGGTCCGATAGTGTTTTAACGTCAGGAGCAAAAAGAAAACCCTCTTTCCAAAAATCCCGATGATCCACTTCGATAATTCGAGTGTGGATGTTCAATGCGGGAAGATTAAATCCTTCATCGGAATAACCAAGGTCGGAAGGACGCTTCAACATGGCACCCCAAGAAGCCACCCAACGCCAGAACGGTTTCACCGCATGACCTTTTAAACGCCAGTCTTGGGTGTTATCCATGTCATGTACGAAGTATTCCGCCAGCATTTCGGTTCTTGTTTTCACGCCCAAAAATTCTGAGTGGTTACCAAGCTCCGTATAATCGTTGGGTGATGGCGTTGCCGTACACGCCAAACGATAAGGGGTAATTTGAAACGCCTCGATGAGCGCATTTCTTGTTCTACCCGAATATGATTTTAGGATCGAGGACTCATCCAAAACCACCCCAACAAAATCCTTCGGGTTGAAGTGTTCAAGCATTTCATAGTTCGTAATTGTTATTAAGTGGCCTTCATCCTTTCGGCAGTATGTGATGTGAATATCTAGTTTTTCTTTTGATTCCCTTACGGTCTGCTCTGCCACCGCCAACGGAGCCAAAATCAAAACTCGACCAAACCTGGAAACGTGTTTTGCCCATTCGGCCTGCATAAGTGTCTTTCCAAGTCCGGTATCGGCAAACAAAGCAGAACGTCCCTTCCTCAAAGACCAACGAACCAAGTCAGCCTGATATTCAAATAGAATTTTATTTATGTACTTCACTTCTATTCCATCAACGGAGTTAGTCTTGCTTTTGGATTCAATAAATTCTTGGTAGTTCACTTCATCCATCCTTTTAAAATCAGGAAGTAGTATTTCCAAACCGATATGCGTTTATGTGTACAAACCGTGACCCAATCTGGATGCGATAGATAATCGGGGTCGTGCATGTAATATTCCACTTTTTTCACGCATTCCCCCACGTTATAGCCCGAGACCTTTTCTCGCTTAGTTCGCAAGCCCTGCACTTCCCCTTGACCCACTTTTTGTGTGTTGGGCACATGTGGTACCCGTTCAGTTTTGCGACCTTCTCCTTGCGTCTCGCAAGGGATTTCATCGAATCGTAGGCGTTCACAGTTCAGTCTCCCTGATGCGAGTGGTACTTGGCCCATCGCTTTTGATCGAAAATCATCTGTTCCAACTTATGCAAGTCTCCGCCTTGGTGAATCGAGTAAAACATGTGGACCTTGCCGTCTGACAGTACGGCAGGCTCAAAAACCTCCGTTATTTCGTCGAGAGTTTTACGCATTTTTTGCCACCTTATTCATCTCACAGACTGGACACCCATCGACGTGCCGTCCTTCGTGTTTGCCTTTGATGTGATCGATGGTCATTGGATCGGGGCCAGGGCCCCCTACCACCAGTTTATCGTTCTCGACCAAAGGTAGGTATGTCTGTCTGTCTGTTGGTCTGTATGTATGTAGTGCAAGACCATTGCAAGTTGCTTGCAAGTCACTTGCAAGTGGTCCGTTTACCGTTCCACCCTGAAACTCGAATTGTCTACGTTGGGACCTAAGTGTCTGGGCCCACTCTTTATTTCTGGTGGCGTTGTCCATCTTGTAAAAAATCAAATCCGCCCCGAATCGGTATGGTGGGTTGGCGTCCCGGTCGAAAACGTGGAAAGGACGGCCATTAATGCTCTCGTACTCCAGTTCACACCCCATATGCAGTATCCCGGCTACACGGTCGGGAGGTATGGCCGTGTCAGCCGCCAGCAGATCAATCGGATCGTACAGCCTACATGATGCGTCTCCGTTTTCCAGACGGCTGGCAATCTGCGCCCAGGCGTATAGCACTAGGTCGCGTCCTTGGTTTTGATATTTGGCGAATAAGGCTCGGATTGCCGGCCTCCGATAAAAATCCGAGTCGAGTTGAAACCATTTCATGCGTCCTCCACTTGATCGAGAAACAAAAAGCCGTGTCCCGGCACCTGGCATTGTTCGTTGTCGCGGCCCTCGGTGGGCTGGGAATATGGGCCGAAACCCATCCCTACGAACAATGCCATGCGTTGAAACACGGCTCTAATCGATCCCCGCGACAGGGCTATGCATCCCTTTTATCTCAACGTGTCGTGTATGTCAATTTCAAAACTTGTGGCAAGCCCGCGTGGTCCTCGATGTCCCGGCGGGAAGCGCGTGGTCAGAAACGAAATCCGGTAGGTTTCTTTTACGCAACTGTCGGCGCAAAAATTCACCGTGCCCAGGATGGTCGGCGCACCCACAGCAACGGTTTGGATTCCCAAAGATGACCGTTTTCAGGTGTTGACGATAATCACCCATGTGCAGCCGGATCCCGCAATGCGGACACTTTTTCCACGTCATGTTGGGCGAGAGTCGTACCAGGGTCACTTTGTCGCCTCGTCGGCCAAAACCAGCGTCTGAAGCAAGGTCCGGCCGCTTTCCTGAAACTCACGCCCCGAAATGGTTACACCCTCGACGAGGAACTTTTCTCCCTGCGCGCAATTCAGCGTTGTGAGGCTGAACAACTCGCAACGTGAAATGATGCGTTCAAGCATGGATTCCTCGATGCGCTGCTTGGTGGTTTTTTCTTGGTTTACGCTCATTTTTTC
This sequence comes from Pseudomonadota bacterium, assembly GCA_023229365.1. Lineage (NCBI taxonomy): Bacteria > Pseudomonadati > Pseudomonadota > Pseudomonadota bacterium. Next base: position 12,458 of record JALNZK010000117.1, read on the forward strand.
ATTTCCTTTCGTTCTCCGGCTCCGAGGTGTGGTGGGTGCCGCTATTTCAAGACGGCTATGCCTCTAGTAAGATTCCATCTGGTGTGTCCTGCCCCAAAAGCCACTTCAGGGGCTTATCTGGTACCACCGCCAGAACCCGAGGCGCTCTGCACGTTTCAACCCCTGATGATAGAGTTGAAACCGGCATCACTATTGCGGGCGCTCATCAACGCCGCATCTGTCGCGTGTCCTTCCACGCCGACCCACTACACCACGCAACCGGGGACTTGGTTAATCGTTGTGGAAACCTTTGCAGTCACACTCTTCGTACTCATCACCATCGCATTCCCTGCCTTCGTCGTGTTCACCATGCGCCCAATCGGGATGTCCGCATTCGCATATTTCTGGCGCAGGGCCGCATAGGTCACAACCGTTTTCTTTGTAACCTGGCAGGTAGTGGTCGCAGTGCCAGTGATAATCGCCCATTCCGTGCCCCGGCTTACCCGGTTTCCCCGAAAGACTCGAAAGCACGCCGTCCTCATCAATAATCTCCGGCTCTTCTCCTCGCTCGCATCCAGGACACCCTGGTATCTTGCTCATCTTTATGCTCCTTTTGTTAAATGGTTCCACGAACTTGATTTAGTCGCCCTGGTGGTCGTGGTATCGGAACCACCACATCGGTTCGAACGTTAAAAATGCCGTTTTGCACAATTCAAGTTCGACGGTCCAATACCAAACAACCCAAACCTTTTTCTGCTCATCGTAGTGTCCTGTACATCCCACCTCACACCCCCTTCGCCCTGTTTATGGCGTCCACGACGGCCTTCACTTGCGGGCAATGCTCCTCGGTCTTTCCGCACCCGATTCGTTCGCATGTTTCGCAGTACTTCGATCTCAATACCTCCGCCGCATCCACCAGCGCCGAGAGGCGGTCGCGTGGATCGGCCAACGGGCACGGAACGTACTCTCCAACCGAATCGTGTGTGTATCTTTGGCAGGGTTCGCTCACGGCTTCACCTCCTGGGGTTGGGCGAGGGCGAGTTGTAGTGTAATGCAATAGCGTTGTAGTTCTTCGGGAACGGTTCCAATATCCGAATGGTCGGAGATATACGCAATCGCGTTAAGCAAGTCGGACCCTGCGGCTTTAATTCTCTCGTTCTCCTGGCGGAGCGCGTCCACCTCGGCGTCGCGGGAATGCCAGGCGGCATTAAGGTGTTCAACGCCGATGTTTTCAGCGTTGACCTTTACCTTCGGTCCAACGACGTATGAAACATCAAAATCAAAACATGGAGCCGGTTCGACCCTATTTAAATACGGCCCATCGGCTTTCCCGTCGCTCATGATTTCCTCCCCGAGCAAATCCTTCGGAACCTTCTCGCCTCGGCTCTCGGGTTGGTCAGGTAGTACCGGCGAACCCGCGCACCTTTGTACGTCTCGAACCAGCCCTTTTCCACTCTGAATCCCTCGGCCATGATCTCGCGTATGCGCTCCGACAGCCGGAACGTTCCGCAATTGGACAGGGCGCTCAACGGTGTAATTCCGTTCGGTTCAAACATCATGTAGTTCAGCACCTTGGCGGTCTGTGGCTTCATGAATTTTCCTTTGTTTTCATCCGAATTTTATGCTCGGGTCGGACAACTGTTCGGGCGTCGTCGTAATGTCCAGAGCCAACTCGTGGCGGATTGCCTCAATATCCCACCCCTTGGACTCGCACCATGAGATAGCTGCATTTTGTTTCATGTTCCTAGACCGAAGAGCCGAAAGAATTTCTTCTCCCAAGTTCAAGAGTTTTTTTACGTCGTCTTGCGTCTTCTCAAATGCGGTTTTTGTCTTTCCTTCATGGGCCGGTATATTATCTTTTTGAGACGGAACAGGAGACGGCTTTGGAAGCTGAACCTCTCCAGATTCCAGCCACGTTCGAAGTTGCACCCCGGTTTCTTCGCACGGTTTAAAAATCTTTCCGTCAAATAATCCAGTTCGGTCCTTTGAAACCTCGGCCGTGTGGTTCATTGCCATGTCAATGACGGTCGTGAATTCGTACTCCATTCCGTCTCGCTGGATGGGAGACATTCCGACTTTTTTTGGAACCTGTTTTCCATCCTTGTCTTGCAGGATGTACTCCTGTTTTGATCTCATTGTAGCGATGACATGGATGTCGGCTTGAAGAAGCGCCTCTTTGAACGCTTCGTGTTGTTTGGTGATGGTGGCCCAGTTGGTGTAAGTGTTTCCCCTGCCGCGTTGGTCCAGGAGTTCCTTTTGGTCCAATAGTCCACCAGATCCAGCCCACTCATGAGTTAGGCTGTCGATCACCACGACCGAATAGCCGTCAGACACGGCTTCGTCCAGGGCCTTTTTGTACTTTTCGACCGTGAACGGTGCTTCGATTTCGCATGTGTCGAAATCCAAATTGACCGTTTTACCTTCGACAACAAACGGTCCAGCGTAAAGCGAAGCGGACCTATTTTCCGTGTCCACCACGGCAATCTTTCCTCCGTTCGCCAAACCCTTCGCGATGAGTAGAGCCGAAAGGGTTTTTCCCGAGCCCGATGGTCCGGTAACAGCGGCTTTTAATTTGGCCTGACGTTTGACGGCTTTTTGAAATGTCATGCGTTACTCCTTGACTTTGATCTCGACGGTCTTGGGTTGTGGATCGTATGTTTTCAGGATGAGGTCGGCCACGGGCCCGGGGATGGTCCTCCACTTGTTGACCCCTACTTTTTTGATGTTCGGGATTTCTTCGATGATTTCGTTTCTAGCTTCGGGGTATTCCAACAGCGCGTTGGCGAACGCCTCGACCTCTCCTTTGCTCAGCGTCTTGTCTTTTAGTCCGGACGGCAGCTCCACGGTAACGCCAGGTACTTCGGTTGGAATGTTCACCACTTTGGACGGATCAGGTCTCGCCGAAACGGCGGCGGCAGTCATGAGCACGTCCAATTCTCGCTTGAGGGCCGACAACTTTTTGATGGCCTCCACCAGATGAGCGTACGCCGTGGCCTTCGACTCCAGCGTAGGAAGAGCAAGGAACGCGTCCCTTCCTCGGATAGTGACAACCTCTCCGGTCTCAACGATGGTAATCTGATATTCGGCGTCTCGTACAATGGGCGATTGAGGCCCATCCGGCACAACGGCCGAAACTTTTTTCTTTGACACGTTATTACTCCTTTATTTTCCGAAAACCACGCGGCCAAACACTAGCACCCAAATCAACGCGGCGTAGATGATGGCCCTCATAGTCACTCCCGCTCGATGATGGTGTAGTCCTCGGGGTCGTATCCCGTGAGTTCAAGGCGTCGTTTGATGAAATCTTTCGCGCTTTTTCGCGTGGGGAATTCGTCTACGTATGTGGACGATGGTATGGGCCCTTCCGTGTTTTCGAAAAGTATGCTCACGTAATGGACCTCGTATCGTTTACCCACAGTTATCCTCGAGCATTTCTTTTTGCCTCACGAGTATCTTTTCCACCATGCGGACCGTATCCAGCGCGTCATGGACTGATCCATATTTCAGTTCGTTTTCCGCATGGCGCAAAAGCGACTTTGCAACGTCTAGACGCTCTGCGTATTCGTCGGTCATGGGTTGTCCGCCTCGCGCATTTTTTCAGCCTCGGCCCTGCTTCGCTTTTACTCATCGTATTCATTCGCCACAGACTTTTCATGCTCCTCAGCATCAGTCCGCGCCGGTTCGCACTTCCACGCCTCGGAAAACGTGCGTCCCTCACCGGTCCAATACTCCTTCCCATGCTGGTAGTACCCCACTCGGCACTGGATGGACGGGAGGAGTGGGGGAAGGTCCAACCCTTCGCCACCCACGTCTACGATGCCGATTTTAGCGTTGAGGCCTTCACCGTCCCCGTATACGTCCATGGCACGGTCCAGGGCATCCTTGATGTCCCCGATGTCAGGCAGTTCGCGCACACACTTACGCATTATTGGACCTCCACGAATTTATGCTCTTTGTTGAGCACGTATTTGGTCTTGGGTTTAATTCCGTCTTCGCCTACGTAACCCACCGTCACCCGGAACCTTTCGGCCGTCTCGTCCCACCACTTGATGATGATGGTGCCTTTGTCTCCGGCCTCCGCGCAGTGGAATGACAGAGCCGTGCCCTCTCTGCCCGTGGCCGAGGCGCTGCCCTTGTAGCCCGTGGCCGAGGCGCTGCCCTGGATGCCCGTGGCCGAGGCGCTGCCCTGGTCGCCCGTGGCCGAGGCGCTGCCCTGGTCGCCCGTGGCCGAGGCGCTGCCCTGGATGCCCGTGGCCGAGGCGCTGCCCTGGTCGCCC
>JALNZK010000118.1 GCA_023229365.1 Pseudomonadota bacterium
ATCTAATGTTCAAGATACCCATCACTGAAAACACAGTACTAGATTTAGGTTGCGGAGACAAGCGACTTAGTAAAATGTATCCACATAAGAAGGTGGTTACAGTTGATGCCTTCCCTGCATGTAACCCTGATCATGTACTTAATATTGGTACTGATAAGCTTCCATTTGAGGACAAATCATTTGATGTAGTTGTCATGTCTGATGTTCTTGAGCATATTTCACGTATCCATGGTGTCTTTGCTTTGAGTGAAGCTCAGCGCGTAACTAAACTCAAACTGATTGTTATTACACCCACAAAATGGGATTGTAATAATCGTTATTTCAATGATCGAAACTTTCCAGAATATTTTCAAAATAGTTTCAATCTCCATCGTTCTATTTATGCAGTAACTGATTTCTCTGGATGGAAAGTAGTATTAAATGACCCTAAATATCTGTGGGTAGAATGGAGTCCGAAATGATAACTTATAGTATTTGTTTCCCATATTGTTTAAGGCTTAATCTCTTAAAGAATACTTTAGAGTCATTTCGTGAACAATATTCTTATAGGCGGGATTTTGAAATCTGTATTGCAGAAGACCCAAATAATGCTAAGGAACATGAACAGTTCCTTAACCTGATTAAGGAATATCCTGACTTATCTATTACCACTAAAATAGGGGCGCATCGAGGTATTTGTTATCTTTGGAATCTATCCGTAGAGATTTCGCATGGTAAGTATATCATAATCACCTCGCCAGAAGTAAAACACGAATGTGACATCCTGCAGTATCTTGATGATGCCTTTAGCCAATTACCCCAATCTTATCAAGTAATTGCTGTTCAAAATATTAATGCTAGTGGTAACCACATATCTTGGTATCAACATTCAAAGTTGCATAATAGACAATTGCATTTTTGTGCCGCGATGAGCCGTGAAAACTGGACAAAATTAGGAGGCATGGATGTAGATTTTGACTCTGGAATCTGCTATGACGATGATATGTTTTTGTATAATATAAAGAAAGCAGGCATACAGATAGTTTGTACTGATACTATATGGGCAAGTCATCAAGAGCACTCTCATCTTAATTGGGATACTAGACGCAGTATATTAGTTGCTAAGAATAAACAACTTTTTCAAAGGAAAACTAAGCATGTCTAACTCGATGCAACACTGGAATGAAAATCAAGTATGTGTCATAGATACTGAAACTACAGGAACAAACCCACTTCTGAATGAAATTGTACAAATTTGTATTTTGCCTCTAGACTCGAACCTCGATCCTCGTAAAGATGTTATCCCTTTCTATGTAACAATCAAGCCTGAGTCTCCTGAGTACTGGAACCCAGAAGCAAAAGAACTGAATAGGGAACTCTTTATCAAGGCTATGGCTTCTGGACATGATTCTGAAAAGGTAAAGGATCTTTTGCGTGACTGGGTAAAGAAACTTAAATTACCCTTAACTAAGTGGGGTACACCTCATAGGATTATCCCATTAGGACACAATTTTGCTTTTGATCGTTCATTTCTTATGAAATGGCTAGGTGATCAATATGAGGAATTTTTCGATGGTAGGTATCGTGATACTATGACTGCTGCACTCTATCTAAATGATAGGGCGGGATTCCATGCAAATAAAGTTGAGTATGCTAAGGTCAACCTTAGGTACTTGTGTTCAACACTTAAAATCGATATGGGTAGCAGAGCACATGATGCTCTTGCTGATTGTCTCTCGACTGCACAAGTCTATAAAGCCCTCTGCAGGCAAGGACTACTTGGATGAAATTCAAGATTCCCATGTACAATGCAACAGTACATATTGTTATTGCAAATGATATAGTCAAAGCAAGAAAAAAGTATGATAAACTCTTAGAACCCTGCGAAATAGAACACTACTCTGCATTATTCTCTAGCAATGGTAATCTATTTGCTTTGTTCTTTTCGCCAAAGCGGCTTACACATGAACTAATCGGCCATGAAATATGCCACCTTGTCATGGGCATCCTAGACTGGAACAATATCAAAACAATGACTACTAAAGATGATGAACATACTGCAATCTTAACGGGTCATGTTGCAAAGAAAGTATATAAGTTACTGAAAGGATACAAGATAACATGAATGATGAAATCAAACAAATTCTAGATGATTGGAACCAGGCTAATGTTAACCGTAGCCGGGTTATATCTGATAGAGAGGCTAATATGTTCTTAGGCCCAATAACTCTTGAAGATCATCTAGCCTTAGCCCAGGCTGATATTGCTTCACTCAGGAGTACTATGACTCAATTGTTGAATTGTTTATCCTAAAGACAATAATGCCCGTAGCCTTATGATCAGGTTACGGGCATTATTGTCTTTAGGCTACATGTTTCTTAGGCCATCGAAACTCGGAAGGGAGTCCTTTCACATCTTTAAGAATGATTTGTTTATGCTTGGCAAATCGTTCCACTCGGCCTCCACGTGTGCTTTTATAACCAATACATTTAGCATAGTCAAATGCTCCTACTTTCATCGAAGCATCACATCCATAGAAAACAATCTTATTACTACCCAATGTTCTTGCTAAGGCAATGGCACATCGAACAGTTAATGTAGCCTCTTGTAGTCTTAATGCAAATGGTGAAAATACAAATAACCTGTCACCCAGTCCTTTGTTAGTATAAAAGTTCTTAGCCTGTGTAGATACTATCATCGTACCTCGTTTCGGTAGACAAGAATCTTTGATACCTACATCTTGCTGCATGACAAATAAGGGATTACTTATATTAAGTGTTTCGATCTTATGTATGGACTCATTTAAGCAAATGATTGGAGTCTCGGAATCAGGAAAATCGTCTTCAACTAATTCATCAAGTGATGGACCCTTACCAATAATATATACCTCTTTATGATTAAAGAAAGGCTTTAATATTATAAAGAATGAAGTTGCTTGCATAGGTATCCAACGAAATTGTTTACCAACTCTAATAAACTGTAAATCAAGAATTGCAGCAGTTTCTCTCTTGCACCTTGCTAAGAAGAATGAGCCATCAGCTAACCATCGAATCTTGACACCACCATAAGTTCCCTTTATCTCTTCTTTAGACACAGATTTCAAGGCCTCTTTACCATTTATAAGATTTTTAAATCTTCTACTTGCTTGATTCTGCTGTATATAAATATCGCTTGTATTATCATCCCTTCCTAACATCTTTACATAACCCAATGGAATATTATCAACCTTGAAACCTAATTCTTTAATAACTTGCTGTAAAACTTTTTGGTCCCATATACCAGGCGAAAGTTGTTGCCTATCAAGCCAAGCAAAAATCAATCTTCTAGTTTCATCTGTATTTTTGAGAAAAATAGTCCCAGATAATAATTCTTTACCTCTATATAAATGCACTCCAATATTACCCTCAAGCACATATTTTAATGGCTTAATAACCACGGCATCTGCGTCAAGATAAAGTAAATCTTCAGTTGGAAACTTGTCTAACATATCTCGAATAAATTCAGGCTTAATAGCACAATTTTCTACCCAAGAGCCTCGATTCTCCTTACCTTGAATAAAGTAAGGTATATCAAACTTAATTAGACTTGCTTCAAGATTCTTGACTTCTGATTCATAAGGTGTATCTTTAGTGTAAAAGGCTATGACTCTAAACATTCTTTGCACTCCAATCTTAGTACAACCTTATTTTTCTTCAGGCAAAAGTTCATTGGCTTTTTACAGCATAGATGACCTGTTGACTTATTGTTTTTGTTAATTAATCTTTGCTCTCTATGATTACAAGGGCTGAGAATCGGTTGAAGAATAAATGGATTATTATTATAAGGCTCATAACCTTCTCTAATTGGTGGATTACCTCTTACCGGATAATGAATTAGCCCTTCGGATGTTATGTGCATTTTTCCATTCCTTTCGGGCCCTTGCCAATAGGTAGCTTATTCTACTAGATAACTGATCTTCATAGCACTGATTCTGTAACCACCAATTCAGATACTTGTTTCTTGCTACCTGATTAATAGTTAATTCACTTGTGTCTAATTCATCTAACCTTGATATTTCGTTAAATATACCTTTTTTATTAAATCTCTCTATTCCCATGGCAAATACTTTGGCATTACCCAGTATTAATTCATTACTTATAGAAGAATTAACAATAATATTGTATTCAGCAAACTTCATAAGACTATGATTCTGTAGAGGTTGCCTCCTATCATGGTATATTACATCAGAATATTTTATTCTGCTAATACCGGCTGGGCCAACTTTAACAATTAACCTAAACGGTGTTTTAATTTGACTAATTAATTCATCCCAGCTTCCTTTGATTCTTGATAAATTAGTACCCCATTGTACCCAGAATACTACATAGGGTTCATTTATAATCCTTTCAGCCTTTGCTATGTTCTCTTGAAAAACTTGTGCATATTTCTTTAATCTTATATCCTGTTTACTCCAATCCAAGATTCCAGATACTTGTGGCCAGTCTTTATTAATAAGTTCATTACCATCCAAATCACGATACTCTAGTATGAAAGTATTATTATGATCCAAATACCCTCTATCAATATACATAGGTACCATTAAATGCTCATGGCACCAAGAATCCTGATCCTTAATCCTTCTTGTATAAAATAGACCACCATGTTCTTCCCAACGACAAGTAGCTGCAAACCCCTCTTCCATCTCACCATATTTAATAGACCAATCTTTTACCTTAAGTAACTGTCTCCCAGTTTTTGTAAACAAGATATTTCGATTCTGCGGTTCTTGGCATTCACAATTAATAGATCGACATTCACTTGATATGCGATTGGGATTTAGACACTTACCTTTGCTACAGCATTTCTTTTCTGAAGGTATGAACCAGTTACAGATTCTTTGATCGAATAACTTAATATATATTGGATGGAACCGTCTCGGGTCTATTTGATCCCTTATATATTCCTTAGGATGCTCCTTAGTATATACCTGAGAGATAAGATCACCATTTGGCATAGCTACTAGTTTCATATTTTATTTGTAAAATCCCATTCGACTACGGCGAAGATGACATCAATTTGGAAACCGCTACCACTACTGCGTCTTTCGCCGTCATATGTTTCAGTCGGGCTTGCTCCCCAAGATGGTGCAGTGTCAGCTAGTACAGTACCGGCCACGGTTGCATCACTGGTTTCTGCAAAGGTGCGAATGATGCCATACTCATTTTCGTCTGGGACGGATTGTCCGTTTTTCCCAAACACGCGCACGTCCTTAGTGGGGTCATACGTCCAGTTGACATATCCCGACCCGTTGGGATTTGGCGTCCAAGGCAACGCCATCACCGACTTGCCAACAATTTTGACGGTGTGTGCCACATCAGTTGTCAGCGCAGAGAGAGAGACGGACCCAGTGTATAGTTCCTCGCTGGCTGTATATTCTTTTAGTTCTTCCCCTCCATTGTCTCCCCAGACTATCGACAAACCCGTCGCGCTCTTGCAGTATCCCCAACTTGACCCCGTTGTAAAGTCAGCTAAAGCGTATTCTGTTTCAGCGGCGCTCTTAGCATTAGCAAGAGATGATTCATGGTGCCCACTTTCGCCGTGCTTCTGATCGCTTTGATCTGCAAATGCAACAGCGCGTCTAGTCATAGTCATAGCCCAAACTAATGCACATAGTTCATCTTCATCAGTCGCTGAATTAGCATATGTACTTGTTAACCAGGTAGGTTGACTTTCACCACCAGCATATGTATCATCAATAAAAGCACCAGAAGCACCTGTACAAAGTGCATTAACATATGCCTTTAATTGATCAAGTGTATATTCTGTACTTCCCGTTATATTTATAAATTTAGCTGTATTAGTTGGATCACCAGAGTCCCATGCAGTTGTAATTCCAAAAGCCTGTTGGCGTTCTTTAATATCCTTTAAACACATGTAATAAGGACTAGGAGTCGGAGTCGGAGTCGGAGTCGGAGTCGGAGTCGGAGGAATATGACAAGAAATGACCAGATGGCCATTAGCCTTCTTTAATAAATGACCTGTTGTATTTGCTTTTTTTATATGTGCCATTAGTCGCAGTCCTCAGGAATCTCGAGTTCGACCCTAGTCTCACCACTCAATTCAAGAAACTTACCTTCAGAATCAATCTTTAATGACCTAATAAAACCATACAATTTTGCATCACCCGCATCCCAATAACCGACTCTCGTCATGAAATGTAGTAGTAATCCCTTATCATCATCACCTATTCTTACACTACTACCATCTGCAGTTTCATTACCTTCAGTAGTAACCCCAATTACATTATAATTTTCCTCAGGATCATCAGCAATACTAATATCTCCCGAATAACCCTCTTTACCACTTACTGCATCATTCCCATAGATTTTATGTATAGTATCTGTAGTACCATTATCAATAGTTATCGTTCCTGACCAACCCCCAGATCCATCAGTATGCACATGTGTCGGGGAAATTGTGTCGGCAGCGTCTCCGCCGGTTAATACCAAATCAATTTGGGAGCTTACTGGTCCTGTCAAAACCACATTGAAAGCAACACCACGCTCTGCTGAGGTAGGACAAGATGTAAAATCAATACCATCCACAGTTACGATAGTGAATCCATTACTATTACCATCTTTATAAATTTCAGCATTCTCTATGGGTATAACACTAAAACTTCCTGTATCTTGGCCTGCTCCACCAGTTATTTGTACAGAAGTTGAAGACCAGAAGCCATCTACTAAATAAACAGTAGTCAAATTATCATTATCACTTGAGTCACTACTCTGGAAAATGATACTAGCACCTATCGACTTACTCTGTCTATGGCCAAATTCATCCTGTAATTCGATGACTAATCCAAAATTTACACCTCTTGTAACAGTACTCGCTGAAGTTCTAACTACAAGTCTATACCACTTAGTATCCTTTTCAACTTCGTCAATTGCTTCAATTTTATTGCAGTATACTGGTGTATAATCAATTTCATCAAGACCCACACTTGGGTCTGTTGGGCAATTATCTGAGCCTATCGAATAATATGTTGCATCTTGTGTTAATGCACCTGCTTGACAATTTAATTGACACACAAGATTAACTTCAGGTAAACTCAATCCAGCAGATAATACATCGCCCAGTAAATCATTAGTTAATATACCTGCGATATCAAATGTGATTGTGTCATATACTTCTAGTTTTAATGCGGAAAGAATACATTTACATGTTAATTTGCGCCAAATATGGCCATAACGATACCCCCAAAAATCAGATGAAATCTTTACAAGGGATTCAATGTTATAAATGAAAAAATCGTATTCTTGTTTCTTTTCTCCAAATCTATCAATAGAAGTCTGGTCCTTATAAACATACTCGCGTATAGTTTCATCATGCCCTGTATAATCTGATTTCCAGTTTGCTGTAAAATATGTTACAAGTTCTTCAATAGTTGTAAATCCCAAAGAAATAGATTTCAAAATAATGTTATCATTATTCAAAGTCAAGTCTGAACTGGGTGTGACAGACAAATACTTCAAGAAGACAATACCATTCCGTAAATACATAGCACATCTAGCTTGCCAAGCGATCTCACTACAAGTCTCAATAGCACTCTTCTTATCAAACAATGCAAAATTACAAGGATAATCTGGTACCAAGTTATGTACAACCAAAAATGAAGCTGCATCCACAGAATAATCAGTATAAGTCTCAATAAGGTATTGTATTATATCTGCTACATTCTGGCCTACTGAAGATACTACTGAAACATATAAGTCTGACTCAAACCCTAATGCTTCTAGTTTATCATCCAAAAATACAGTAAAATCAGCTATATCTACTTTATTGAATGTTATTGTTGTACAACTATTCCCCTCGATAGTTGTTGATAAATTAATAGTATACCAACTACTTGGAATTGGCATCAATTTACGATCAGATTTTTCACAGTCATCTAAAAAAGGTTCATCACGATAAGCCAATACTTCTAAAATATCTGTAGAATCCATCCCATTTACAACAAATACATCTGAATAGCCAGAATTATACAAAACTGAACAACCAATAATCCGTGACCAAGCATCCTTACCTATCAAGGAATATGAACTTATATCTATTACATTCCCTAATAAGTCAACTGAATAGATCATCGGCCGATAATAACCTTGACTCCAACTAGTTCTAGGAGCACCTGCTACTTCTTCGATATCAGAATCTTCATCAATTAGTACAGTAGTAACAGTGTTAATTCGTCTAAATGGTGTAGCAAAATGACAACGATCACCAACTTGCTTAGTACAATAATTCACATAATCATAAGTGCCATCATTAACCAAAACAAATTTCCCAACTAAGTCCTTAGTAGCATCATCGATCCATAATACTGAGGGGTTATATTGATAGTCTCCTACTTCTCTAGCTATACAGTTAATTGGTGCACCAAAATAATCATCATTTTTACTACTAAATGTAAATGTATTACCTGTAAAAGACCCAGTACACTTAATACCATTAATATATATTGTAATGGTTGTATCTTGTGGAAAATCTGATCCACCTTCAACAATCATAGTTGTTGATGCATATGTTACATTAGTCTGTAATTCTCCCTTAGTAGTTTTCCTTAGTCTTACAGCAGGCACACGTAATGGTTTGCCAAAGCATAAGGGCCACATTTTACCTATTGTATCTTTTGATATACCTGGTATATCCGTTTCACTAGGAGCAAATCCGATTTCACCATCCAATTGAGAGGATTCAATACTAAATGATAATGTTCGTTCACCCTCACTCCAAATTATATCACCAGATAATTTACCCTTCATAAGCACATTTGATTCATCAATATCCTCGGCTGTTGCATAACATTGATAGACTGTGCATACTGTTCCTTCTAATATAATAGAATCACTAAGTGTCTTAAGATCGCCAGTAGTATCATTTAGCGTAACACTGATATTAGAAACGTCACCTTGATTATTTTCTTTGTTTACATTTGATAAATTACTAATACTCAAAATATTCCCGACAACTGATTCCAATCCCCAACTAATAGTCCTTTCACCATAATATGCAATATTACTAACGTCCCAATCGACCTTCAAAACGATTATAGGCTCAGTAGCATACTGAGTAGTTACACTAGCACTAAGTGATCTCATGTAGCACTTCCCTCAAATTGAATCGTAACAGTATGTAATACTTGGTCAATTACACTAGACGTAGAAGGAGTCTGACCCGTTCTCAGGTTAGTTGTGGCAAGTTCATATGTTGACATTAATAACACTCCTGTAAAAGTCAAATCGTTAAGGCCAGTAATAACAACTTGTTCACTATCTGTGTCCTCAAGAAATTGTAAGAAATTACCGACGTCACTTGGTTCTAATTTACTAAATTTTAATAACAAACTTCTATAATTGGGCATTACTTTATAAGAGTAAGTTTTTCCACTCATGGTCATAGTATACTTTGTATTTAACTTAATCCTCTCTGAATCTCCGAAATCCATATTAGGCAAAGTAATGTTACCAGATGCACCAGTTATAGTAATACTCATTCTACATCCTCCATAAGTTCAATAGTAACCTCTACCCAATCTGTAGCAACTGTTACAAATTCAGGCTCATCAGTTACAAGAAAACCTTCTCTAGAAACACCGATATGGTCAATCCAAGTAATCTTAGTTCCTGCAGTTGTTATAAGTTTTTGTTTAAATGACTCAACTAAGGAACCTGTTGTACCAACCTGACAATCATGAATCAGAAACTTATAAAGGAATGTTTTGATAGTAGGCCATCCTGCACTTTTGTATATAGATAGAAATCGACCTGCTCGAATAATATTATTTAGACTAATACGCCTAGTATCTTCAAACTGAGGATTAGGCAAAGCTAAAGAAGAGTAAGTAAACATCTTTTAATGAAGGACGACTGTCCCTCTCCTTACTTCACGACGTAATAATTTACCAATTTTGACCACGTCGATATGCTCATTTCCAGAACTATTCATGGAAATATTAAAGTCACCATTGATGCTCGTTACTGGTCCACCTGATGCAAAGTGACGAGGACCAGCATTCATAGCTACTAATTGACTATAAAATCTTCTACTTGCATTTGCATTAACAACAAATTCACCGGGAGTTAGTAATGCTTTTACAGAATCTGTTCCATGTGTCATTCCACCAAAAGCTCGTGGACTAATAGTTGAAGCACTAGAATCAACAGGGAGTCTATTTTGTAATCCCGAGAGCCGGGAGTCCATGTTATTAAGTAATATATCCATTTCCTTTACCATTACCATGAACTTATCTAAAGCAGTATTGGCTGCATTTGCATATCTTGACTGAAGATCTCCAATACGCACCATATTTCTTTCTTCTCGTTTTATTTCATCTTCCATCGTTTCTTGATCTTTAAGATTTGTCATAAATCCACTTGAGAATATTTGTTTAATCTGTTTTAACTCTGACAAATAGTCTGACATTACCTTTAAAGCTTCTGGACTTACAGGAGCACCAGGTTCATTTAATTTGGATGTAATATTTTCAGTATCTGAGATTAATTGATTAACACGTGTTAATACATTAATTGAATCTTTACTTGAACTCGTTTTAGTAAATGTATCAATAGCGTCACCAAGCATTTTGGACTCTTCTGTGAATTGAGACATATAATCAAGTCCCATATTTACTAGATAATCGTATTTGTTTAAATATGTACTAGGTATACCACTCAAGGCTAATCTAGCTGTATTACCAAGAACTAGTTTGACTTCCTCATTTGATTGAGTTACTTGATTAAGAAGAGTAGTCATACCTTTTATTTTCGATTCTGACTCCTGACGATCCTGTTCAGTAGTCCGTAAGTTTTTCTGATCTTCTCTACTTCTCATTTCCTCAAGTAAAATATCATTGATACCTGTTTTCATCTTATCAGTTGTAACAGTCTTTCCTGAAAGTTCTTGGTATCTCTCAATAAGCCTAATTTGTTCTTCCAAGTCTTTTCTTACTGTTGCATCATCCTTCTCACCTAAAACAGATTTCAAGTTAAATTTCTTGATACTCTGGATAGTATTTTCAATGTCATTTTTCTTAAATTCAGCCTCTTGTGTCTTGGCTTCCAAAATAACATTATCTATTACTTGTACATTCTGAGCTTCTTTAAGTAACCTATTTTGTTCCTCATATGCTTTATTTACCCTTTTTACACAGTCTAGATATGTCAATACATGTTGTTCTTTGCGTTTTAACTTAATCTCAATTTCTTCTTCTTCTTGTTTGTGCTTGAGTACTAATTCATTGTATTGTCCACGTAATTTTATTTCATCCTCAGCAATTTTCCGAAGTTCTTTCTTGCCTGACTTACTATGCTTAAATTGTACATCTTCTTTTTCAGCCTGTAGTTGATACCATCTTGCTTCCATTGTCTGTTTATCGTTACGATACTCAGCTTCCTTATTAGCTCTGCGTCTTAATAAGTCTTCTGTAGCCCTAGCATTTCGTTCATTTTCTTTACGAATTTGTGTTGAATACTGGTAGACTTGTTTCTCGAATTCAATGATTTCATCACTTACTTCTAGTGCTCTATCAAGATTCTCAGAACTATATAATTCTACTTGTTCTGATTTCAATTCTTCAATATGCTCTAACAACACCTTTAATTTATCCTGTGGTGTTTCTTGTTCATTTGAGAACCAATCATACATCAATTTATCTTTGTTAATATCCGAACTAATCATCTTATTATCTAGCTTCTCAGCCATACTTTTAGCATCGCTTGCTCTCTTCTTTGTATCATTAATGCTTGCATTTAGCACAGTCATCATATTATCATGTTCAGTTTCAATTAATTTAAAACTTTCAAGGTAATTGTCAGTATACCCCTTTAACATTTTATTTGACTCTAAGGTTAACTCAGTAACTACATTATTAATTCTATTTGAATATTCAGCTAACCCACTACTGATTCCCAATGCCATCTTATTAACTTCTTCTGCATGTGCTTTAGACATGTCCTTAAAGGCTTCTTGCCAATTATCCGTAAACTCTTGTGCAGCCATTATGTTATATCTATTAAATTCCATAACTGTCTTATACATTGAGAATAATCCAGATAATATTATCGCAAATGGGTGCCCTTGAGCAAGACGATAAGCTGCAAAAGTACCCAATCCCGCCATTAAGGGAACTAGTCCTGCAACTGTAGTAGTTAACCCTTTTAATAGTCTATCAAGGCCACCAACCTGTTCTGATAAACTCACTACATAACCAAGTGCCTCTGACCCGAGTTCAGTACGAAAATAATTCTTTACTTTTTCAATCTCAATCTGGATCTTACGGCCTGAACTTTCCATAGCCAGACTAACAGCATTTCTATAGTACTCTGTGCCATGCCCGATATCATACCAACTTTGTTTATAAGTTTCTAATGCACTGCCTGTCAAAGCAACAGCACCTGCAATACCTCTTACACGAGGAATCAATGCACTTAACTCTGAAGAATAACCTTGGGTCCTAGTTCTCAAAGCTTCAAAAGTGCCAACAAGGCCATAAGACGCTAACATCTGTTCACCAGAAGCAACACCCATTTCCTTAAAGAATCTTGTCATTTCTTCAGTAGGTCTTAATAATGCAGTAAATATACCACGGATTTGTGTAAATGTCTCAGAAGCTTTCATACCACGAATAGTAAGAGTGGCAACTAATGCACCTAATTCCTCAAGCGTGATTCCCAACTGTTCAGCAGGAACAACTAATTGTCCCATATTTGCCATCTCTTCACCACGAATACGTCCAACTTCAATAGTCTTAAAGAATATCGAAGAAATTCTCTCAGAGTCCGCAACAGATAATCCATATGCATTAATAGCCGTAGAAAGTAAATTTACAGCATCCTTAGTAGTTGTAACAGCTGTTACAGCAAACTTACTAGCTTCTTCCATAAATTTAAAGGTTTCAGTACCTTTCACAACTTGATTTGATATAGCTTCATAACCACCTGCAATCTGATCTAATAAATCAATACCATATTTATTAGATACATTTGTAAATCCCTTCAGCCATTGAGGATTAGTTAATTGATCTGCCTGAGAAATAGTCCTAACTTCTGCTATTCTTTTCTGTACTTCAATAGCATATAAGGCACCCGCTTGTAATTCACGAATAAATGCAGAAATAGATTGATGTGCTAATTGCACAGCTACAAGTTTTAGTGCAAGCTGCCAGGAAACACTAAATTCCGTAATCTTCTTTTTTGCATCATTGGCACCTTTACCTATAATATCAAATGTTTTTGCAAAATTACTATCCATGCCTGCATATACAGAAGCGAGTTTCTGTAATTGTGTATATACTTCCTGTGTCTCTTTATTCATAGCTCCCATTGGCGATCTAGTCACCATAGACTTCCACATATTATTCAATTGAATCATACTAACACCATTATTAGTCATAGTCTGTGCAAGTTGGTTTTGTGCAACTTGCAATTTGGTATAATCAGCAAAACTTGATTTACCTATTACACTTTTATCAAAGCCTAATTCGGCCCCTATACCAACCATATTTGTTTGGGCCAACCGCTGTACAGCTAATTTCTTTTCATTTTCTATACGTAAGGATCTTTCTGCTAATATTTCTTCTCTAATCAAGCTAGCAGAGTGCTTAGATTTCTGTTCTTTTGCAGCTTCAGCTGATCTTATTGCAGCAGTGCCCAGTCGTATTTCATCAGCTAATCTTTTTTCATCATTAATTTCTTTTTCTTTATAAGCAGCATTCTTAGTACTATTTATATCCGTGTCCCTAGTTCTATACATCACATTTTCTTGTTCACGCTGACGTATTGCTGCATCATATGCATTATTGCGTATACTCTGAGCTTGATTCTGTATTTCAGCAGTCGCAGCTTTTTCTTTATTATTGATTGTATCCCAAGTTCTCACTACTTGTTGAAGAGCAGTATATACTTCTTTCACACCTTGATTCATTGGCCCCATAGCCGTATTACTAGACATACTTGCAAGCATACCACGTACATCATCCATATATATCTTATTTTTAGCCATAGACTGTGCAAGATTCTGAGAGGCCTGTTGATAGTTTCCAAAGTCTTGTGTATTTGCCCTTCCTAAGGTAGACTCATCTACGCCAATAAGACCACCCATCCGTGGAACATTACGTTGAAATCTCCTTTCCTCATTATGTAATTCAATTATTGCAGCTTTCAGTCTATTTGTTGCTGCTACATTAGAATCCATTACTGTTGAAACAGATAAATCACCTTTAACCATCTTAAATGTAGCTGATAATGTTTCCATATCCTGATTCATTACTTTAATAGTAGCAGATGCATCCGATACACGCAACTTCATTATTGAGAAAATTTCATTATATTTATTTAATTCAGTCAATAGTTCTTGTGCATTGATTTTTGTGCCTTTCATAGACACACCAACCATCATCAATGCATCCCGAACCTTGTTCATATTATTTGTGTCTGGTGTTGCCATTAGACCCTCACTGAACCTGTTTCAAAGAATTTTGATGCAGATTCGTTAACAATCATTGGTAACAAATTATCGATTTCATTATTAAAGGCTGCATTAGCTTGTGGCAAAGCATTCCAAGCTGAACCATAAGTATAACCCATTTCATGTAGATACCATTGATAAACATTAATTTTGAATTCAAACTTGAAAACCCAATTACTTATATCTCCAAAATCTAATATATAGCAGTGATCACCTTCTCTAATACCATGTGATATTGATCTATATCCTTCACGATGCCACGTACCAGACATATCTGTCCAACCCTTTAATACATTTCCAATAGCTTGGAATCTATCTTCTGATACCTTTGCTCTATAAGCAGTCATCATTCTTACTTCCCTTGCTAAGGGTATTAATGATGCCCTAGACATACCACTTAATACATGAACTAAATTATATTGTGCAATTTCATTCAAAAAAGCCTGTACCCCACTTGCCCACATCTTTTTGAGATTCTCATAGGTTTCTTTTCTAATTTTAGGTTCCTTATCAAAAAATTCTTCTGATAAGCCTAGGTCTGCGTATGTAAACACTTTATATCTCCAGATTACCGAGACTCTAGTTACACCTAGTGACCCTTTCGGAGTCTCGGTAATCTCTTTACCTTATTTCGTAATTTGTTATAAGTCATAGAAGATACCTTCTTGACTCTACTTAAAGACCATTGTTTATGAGTTTTTCTTACGCTTCGTCTAATCCGAAGATAAACTCGTGGCATGTTAAAAAGTCCTTGCTTCAGCATCTTCCACATCACGTATTTGTGACCATGCAATAAGTTGGGCTTGATTCCAAATGTTATTAGATTCCCATTCATTCTTTATTTCTGGTGGTGTTATATTCATTCGTTCGCATGCTTTCCAAATAGCATACTTCTCTGTACGAGAAGGCGGCATGATCATTTTTCTTGTGTTACCGCCTGACCAGCTAAAAAAGACTTCGTAGCCTCATCAATCATTGTCTGATTCATTCCGTTAGCTTCAATGATAATCCCAATGATACGGTTAATTTCCATCGGAGTAAATCCTGCTTCAGTCAATTCCTCTGTCCACAATCCCCAAGTGGACTTATCCTCAATCTTTACACGTTCCCATGTAAGTTTCTCAGTAGCCGAAAGGGATTCAAGAAACATCCAATCCCTTTTCAAATTTAAATATGCGTCGAAAGCTTCTGAGTACTTTGCATCTTTAAAATTAGGCTTAGCTTCTGTTTCTCCTTTCATAGTCACCAATGGAGGTACGGGTTGTTGGATAAGTGATTCAAAAGCTTTATAGTCCAATACCGCTTTTGCCTTAAAAACGACATTGCCATCTTGGCGAGGGATAACAAGAACCCGAACCTGTGGACCAAGTACTCTAGTTCCGATCTTCATCTTAAGTCCCTTTCTTCCTCCCTCGGCTTCCACCGAGGGAGGTGTTTACTAACTTCAGGTACCAAGAGAACGAGTCACTTCTTTGATATTACACTTACCCGTAGTAGAAATAGTTGCTGCCTTAAGATCATGATCCATAGTTTCCCAACGGAAATCGGCTAATGTATAATTCATGTTTGAACCACAATCGGGTGCAAGAGCCACAACAATGTCACATGCAAATGGCCTACAAGTGTCAGGGTCACTAGAGGTAGAATCAGTACCAGTACCCTTGATTGCATCTTCCAAGTTAGCCACACCTGTAGAAGTCATGATCTCCCACATGGCATCCAATTTCACATCGACAGGCTGTTCATCTCCTTTCTTAACATCATCAAGTTCCCCACGATCTAACACATAAGTCATGGGATTGTGTTCTGTCCAGGTGATATTACCCTCACCTACTTTGATAGTAACACCATTTACAGTAACTGTAGCATCCTTCAAGTCTACAGAGGCGTAGACAGGATGCCAAATTGCGTACAAAGGATTCATGCTTCTAACTCCATTTTGTAGTGACCTTCCACTGTTGCTTGAATCAATTC
>JALNZK010000119.1 GCA_023229365.1 Pseudomonadota bacterium
AGAAATCTGTGGGCCGCTCCATGAGACGCATCGACAGAAGAGCCGGATGGTGGAAATCTCCTTGTCCGGATCTGGTGAGGGCCCCGGTCGGGAAACCGGCCGGGGCTACTCGACACCCCCTCCCCTCCTCACGAGAGGTAGAAGCCGCCGCACAGGCCGATCTCGCGGAACAGCTCTGAGCGGAAGTAGCCGAGGTCGAAGATGAGCAGGCGACCGCGGAGCGGGGGCAACCCCCCGAAGTAAGGAGCTTCTCCCAACTGTGATTTCGTTCGCGGGGGCCGGGCTCAGGCGAAGTTCGGTACGGAGGGCCTCGGTGCCATCGGCGCGATCGCCGTTTCCGCGCGCTCGCCGGCCCGGCGGCGCTCCTCGCCGACCAGGAGCAGGAGCTCCCGATCGTCCACGACCTTCATGTCGGCGAGCGCCTGCATGTAGCCGTCGACGAACCCCTGCGACTTCGCGTAGCGGTCGGCCGCGGTCCCCCGGTGCCGGGTGTCGAACAGGTCGGCCAGACACGTCCGGAGCCTCGTGATCGCTTCTCTCTTGCTCATGCCGCGTTCCTCCCTCTCCTCGAGATCTACGGGACGCGGCGCCGGCGGATCAACTTTTCGGCGTGACGAGCACCGCCTCGGCGGCGGCGCGGCGGACGGCGGGGCGCTCGTCCGCGAGGAGCGAGACGAAGCGCGCGCGGAGCAACGGCGCCCGTTTCGAGCGGCGGATCGTGAGCACGACCTCGGCCTCGTCCGCGGACGAGAGCGCTTCCGACGCCTCCTCCGACGCCGCCGGATCGCCGAGGACGGCGAGCGCGTCCCGCGCCTCCTCGCCCGGCGAGCCCGCGCCCTCGAAGACCCGCCGCAGCGCAGCTGCCACGCGATCCCGGTGCGCGCCGTTCCCGAGCATCGCCGCGGCGATGAGCGCGACGCGCGGCGCCTCGTCGTCGAGCAGGTCGAGGAGCAGCTCCTCCCGGTCCTCGAGGGCGGCCCGCGAGAGGTTCACGGCGGCCGTGGCGCGGATCCCCTGCCGCTCGTCGGCGAGCGCCTCGAGCAGCCGCGCGCGGCCCTTCTTCGAGCCCGTCCGCGCGAGCTCCGCCGCCGCGACGACCGCGGTCTCGTCGAGGGGGCCGAGCGCCCGCTCCTCGAGGAGCGCCATCGCCTCCTCCGAGCCGACGTCGCCGAGCCCGAGCAGCGCGGCCTGCGCCACTCCCGGGTCGTCGCCGCCGAGCAGCTCGCGCAGGATGTCGACCGCGTCGCCGCCGAGCGCGCGTCCGGAGCGCGCGGCCTCGGAGCGGACCCGGAGATCCGGATCGAGGCGCGCGGCCTCGCGGAGCAAGCTTTCGAAGCGCTCCTCTCCCCTCCGGCCGAGGGCGCGGACCGCGTCGGCGCGGACGCGCGGATCGAGATCCAGCACGAGCCCGGCGAGCCTCCCGGAATCGATCTCGTCGTCCCAGCTGGACACCGCGTACGCGCGGACGTCGGCCGACGGATCCGCGAGCAGCGCCTCGAGCTCGTCGTCTCCCGGCGGGCGACGCCGGTCGAGCGCGATCCGGGCGAGCGCGGCGGCCGGGGCCGACTTCCCCTTGGCGAGCTGCTCGAGGAACCTGCGGCCGTCCCTGCCCGTGGCCGCGAGCGCCCGCACCGCGTCCAGGGGCGACTCGCCGGCCGCGGCCGCACGCTTGAGGATCAGCGCCGCGAGCGCGTTCTCCCGCGCAAAGTCGCCCTCGACCGAGGCCAGGGCGCCCTTCGCGTCGGACGCGTCGAGGAGCCGCGTCAGCCCGGCCAGGCTCGGCGCGCACCCGGACGCGGCGATCGCCGTCGAAACGAGGAGCGTGAGGAGGCCTGTCGTGCGCCCCCGCAGTGTCGCCATCGTCCGCCTCACGAGACGAGCAGCGCCGCGCCGAACACCCCGGCGGAGTCGCCGAGGGTGTGGCGCAGGATAGGGGTCAGAAGCTCGTCCGAGAAGAGGTACCGGGCGACGCGCTCGCGCCCCTCGGTGTAGAGGACGTCCGCGTTGGACACGCCGCCGCCGAGCACGATCGCGTCCGGATCGAGGACGTTGATCAGGTTCGCCACCGCGCGGCCGTAGGCGTCGAGCCAGGCTTCGACGCACCGCACCGCGGGCTCCTCGCCGCGCCCGCGCCGCTCGAGGATCTCGGGCAGCCCCGCGCCCTCGGGGCCCCCGAGCTCGGCGTGGTGCCGCTCGATCCAGGGACCCGCGAGGTACGTCTCCACGCAGCCGATCTGGCCGCAGTAGCAGCGCCGCCCGCCCTGCGGGAACAGGATCGTGTGGCCCCACTCGCCGCAGATCGACTGCGGGCCCTCGCGCGCCGCGCCGTCGAGGACGAGCCCGCCGCCGACGCCGGTCCCGAGGATGGCGCCGAACACGAGCCCGCACCCCTTGGCGGCGCCCATCGACGCCTCTGCCAGCGCGAAGCAGTTCGCGTCGTTCGCGAAGACGGGCGCGCGGCCGAGCCGGAGCCCGAGATCCCGGCGGAACGGCATGCCGTTCAGGCACACGGTGTTCGAGTTCTTGCCGAGCCCCTCCCGCGTGACGCTCCCGGGCATGCCGATGCCGATCGGTGCGTCCTCCCCCGCCTCGCGGGCGAGCCCCTCGATGAACGCCGCCGTGCGCTCGAGGACGTGCGCGTAGCCCCGCGCCGACTCGGTCGGAATCCGCCGGCGCACCGCGACCTCGGGCTGCGGCCGCGGGCCTCTCACGACGACCCCCTCGATCTTGGTGCCGCCGAAGTCGATGCCGATGCGCGCGCGATCGCCCATCAGACGGGATCGTCGCCGAGCCAGCCGGGGTCGTGGACGCCGCCGCACTGGTAGCAGCCCACGGCGTGGCCGTAGGTGTCGCGCTGGATGTTGAAGCGGTGGACGCGGCGCCCGCACACCGGGCAGGTGGCGGTCTCCCCGCCGACATCAGCCTCGGCGTCAGCCCCGGCGCCGGCGGCGGGTTCCTCCTTGGGCTCGGCCTCTTGGGGCACGGGATCGCGGAACACCGGCACCGGCGGCGGGACGACCCAGAGGCGGACGTGCTCCGCGCGGATGCGCTGCCGCGTTTCGAGCGAGATGAGCCGCGCGAGGACGCGCTTCCCGAGCGTCGCGAGCTCGCCGAACGAGGTCGCCTCGCCGATCCGGACCCCGGCGATCCAGTCCTTGCGCCCGGCGGGTGCGAGCACGAGATCGTCGGCCCCCTCGGCCGTCCGCTCGACCGCGGTGCGGACCGCGTCGCGCAGCGACTGCTCGGCCCTGACTCCGACGAGCAGGTGCAGTGTCTTCGTGTCGTTCATCTTCTGCGGAAGAGATAAACCAATACCGTTCGCCGCGCAACGACCTCGGGCGCGGGGCGCCTCAGCCCCTCCAGCGCTGCGCCATCGGGATCCGGCGCCCCGGGCCGAACGTCTTGGAGGTGATCTTGAGGCCGGGCGGCGCCTGCCGGCGCTTGTGCTCGCTCGCGCGCACGAGCCGGAGCACCTCGCGGACCGTCTCGGCCGGGTAGCCCGCGCCGATGATCTCCTCCGCGTCCCGGCCGAGATCCACGTGCTCGCGCAGGATCGCGTCGAGCACCGGGTAGGGCGGGAGGCTGTCCTCGTCCTTCTGATCGTCGCGTAGCTCGGCGCTCGGCGGCTTCGAGATCGTGGCCGCCGGGATCACCTGGCCCGCGCGGTTCACGTGCGCGGCGATCGCGTAGACGAGCGTCTTGGGGACGTCCGAGAGCACGGCGAGGCCGCCCGCCATGTCGCCGTAGAGAGTGCAGTACCCGGTCGCCGACTCGGACTTGTTGCCGGTCGTGAGCACGAGGTGGCCGAGCTTGTTGGACAGCGCCATGAGCACGACGCCGCGCACGCGCGCCTGGAGGTTCTCCTCGGTCAGATCGCGAGCGCGCCCCTCGAAAAGCGGCTCGAGCCCGTCGCAGAACGCCTGGTAGAGCCCGTCGATCGGAACGACCTCGTAGCCGATCCCGAGGTTGCGCGCGAGCGCCGCCGCGTCGTCGAGCGAGCCCTGCGAGGAGTGGCGCGTGGGCATCGAGACGCCGAGCACGTTCGAAGCGCTGAGCGCCCGCGCTGCGACGACCGCGACGAGCGCCGAGTCGATGCCGCCCGACAGGCCGAGCACCGCGGAGCAGAACCCGCACTTGCGGGCGTAGTCGCGCGTGCCGACGGTCAGCGCCTCGAGCGCCGCGGCCTCGTCGCCCCCGAGCGGTTCGCGCACGTCGCCGGTCATCGCGCCGAGATCGACGACGACGAGATCCTCCGCGAGCTCGGCCGCGCGGGCCAGGAGCGCTCCGTCCGGGCCGAACGCGGCGCTCGCGCCGTCGAAGACCAGATCGTCGTTGCCGCCGACCTGGTTGACGAAGAGCACCGGCCGGCCGCAGCGCCTCGCGGTCTCGGCGGCGAGGCGCGGCCGGAGATCGCGCTTCTCGAGGGTGAACGGCGAGGCCGCGATGTTGACGATGAGCTGCGCGCCCTTCGCGACGAGCTCCGCGACGGGATCGCGATCGTAGAGCCGCGTGACGGGCGACGACGGCCCGCCCCAGAGATCCTCGCACACGGTGAGCCCGAGCCGCACGCCGCCGAAGGAGACCGGCTCGATCTCCGCCGCGGGCTCGAAGTAGCGCCGCTCGTCGAAGACGTCGTAGGTCGGCAGGAGCGCCTTGGCCTGTTGCGCGGCGATCGCCCCGTCCGCGAGCAGCACCGCGCAGTTCTCGAGCGCCTTGCCCGTGGGCCTCGCGCTCTCGCGCACGCAGCCCACGATCGCCGCCGTGCCCCCGCGCGTCTCGGCCGCCAGCGCCTGGAGCGCGCGCTCGCCGTCGCGGACGAAGCCGCGCCGCTCGAGCAGATCGTGGGGCGGGTAGCCGGAGATCGCCATCTCCGGGAAGACGGCGAGCTCGGCCCCCCGGGCGCGGGCCTCGCGGAGCGCCGCGCGGATCCTCTCCGCGTTTCCGTCGAAGTCGCCGACCGTCGGATCGATCTGGCAGAGCGCTACCTTCATGTCGCGAGATCTAATGCCGGGCGGCGCCGCCGGTCAAACGGGAAAGGTTACCGCGAGCCGCGGGGGAGGTCAGTCTTCCTGGTGCAGCGGGGGAGGAGGGGCGAAGCCGCCGTCGTCGCACGGCACGCCGGGGAACGGGTTCGGGCCGTCTCCGCAGCGATGCCGGGGCTCCTCCTCGGGCGGCAGCTCGATGCCGAGCGCCTCGAGCCCCGCGCGATCGTCGTAGTAGAGCGCGAGCAGCTCGCGCGGCTTCTCCGCATCGCGGCGCACGAACGGGACGATCGTCGCAGACGAATCGAGCTCGTCGCCGTACTTCGTGCCGAGCCCGGGCGACGACGGGGCGGGGCCGCCCG
This sequence comes from Pseudomonadota bacterium, assembly GCA_023229365.1. Taxonomy (NCBI): domain Bacteria; kingdom Pseudomonadati; phylum Pseudomonadota; species Pseudomonadota bacterium. The sequence continues at coordinate 5,345 of JALNZK010000119.1, forward strand.
CGGCCTTGGCGCTCTCCATCTGCGCCGACGGAGCGCTGTCCGCCGCGCCGTGCGCGGGCGCCGGCCGGGGGTAGTCCCGATCCTCTCCCTCGCCGTCGCCCGCGATGACCGCGTCGCCGCGATCCGTGTCGTCCTCGGACTCATCGAACACCGCGAGGCCGATGACGCCGACGTTCTCGGGCGTCCCCATGCGCGAAGAGTAGGAGTCGCCAGGCGTCGTGAACTCGAACGCGGCCACGCCGTCGAGGCTCGTGCGGAAGCCCTGCACGCGGGTCTTCTCGCCCGGGTCGAGCACGTACCCGCGGTTCGCGCGGAAGTCGGCCTCGCGGCCCGACACGGCGTCGCGGCCGTCCACCGACAGCACGACCTCGACGCGGCCGCGCGAGCGGTTCGCGATCACGACCTCGTACCTCGATCCCATCCTGCCGAGGAGGTACTGCCTTCCTTCGGCCTTGTAGAGCGGCAGCCGTTCGCCGTCCGACTCGACCCACATCTCGACGGCGTCGCCGTGGACGACGTTCTTCCCGTTGCCCTTCTTCGGCCCGTCCGATCCGTCCGACTCGATCGGCCGCGACGCGCCGCACGCAGCGAACAGCAGCGCGAGCACGGCGAGCATTCCCAAACGCGTCAGCGCTCTCATCTTGAAACCCTCCTTCGTTTGCCTGGACCGCATGATGGTGTCATCGACGCACCGGAAAGGCAATCGATCTACCTCAGATCTACGGGCAGGTCACGAGCGGTGTGAGCGGCGCGAAGTTCCACTCGCTGAGATCGAGCGCGTCGTACGCGGCGAGCGCGTCGACGAGGATCGTCTCGATCTCGGCATAGGTCTGGCCGAACTTGTTGGTCGTGTCGCCGCCGTCGATCGCGACGCAGGCGAACTTCGATTCGCCGCAGATCTCGATCGCTTCGCAACCGGGCGACGGGTTGCCCAACACCTCGAGCTGATCGTCGCCGTACAGCGCGACGCCGTCCACGAGCGTGAGCCGCACCTCGGTCGGCGTCGCGGCGAGGATCGTGTCGTACGGTGCGTCCGGGTCGCCGCTCATCACCGAGACGTCCGCCTTCATGCCGACCGCGAGCGCGCCGATCTGGTCCCCGACCGCGAGCAGCTCGGCGCCGTTGATCGTCGCCATTTCCACGATCTCCTGGGGCGTGAGCACGTCGCCCCACTCGGAATCATCGACCTCGTCCGCGAAGCGAAGCTCGTCGAGCATGTTCTGGCTGCCGCCGATCGACCAGTCCGGCCCGAGGCCCACCGTGATCCCCTCGGCGAGGGCGGTCGGGATGTCGGTCGTCTGCGAGAGGTCGGTCCCCAGGCCGTACAGGAAGACGTTCGACCGCGGCGACCAGATCAGCCCCATCCCGTAGGTGCCCATGGCCGCGAGCTCGATCGCGCCGAACGCCGTGCCGTGGATCACGGCGGTCTCGGAGACGAACAGGCACCCGTCGGTCGTGGTGACCGTGTTCAGATCGTCGAACTCGGAGAGCGCCGACGCGTCCACGCCTTCGCCGAGGTGAATCAGGTACGAGTCCGTCGAGCCGTCCGCGATGTTCGCGCACACCCCGTCCGCCGCCGAAGTCGACGGGAAGAGCGTGGCGGCCTGGATCTTGTCCTCGCAGCTCTGCGGCGGGACCGTGCCGCACAGGCCGTTCGCTGACTGATCGATGGTCCGTGCGAGCGTGCGGTAGCACGTCTTGTTCGCCGGGTTGGCCGAGCCTTGGACCGAGGTCGTGCCCGAGACGAGCGCCTTGAGCTCGCCGTACTTGATCATCTCGCAGTTGTAGTTGACCGGCGAGGTGCCCTCGCCGTTCAGGTACTGCTTCGCGTCGACCATCGCGCCGTACCGCTCCTCGTCGGGCCACTGGTTGTGGTTTCCGTACGCCTCGGTCGGTGTCCAGTCGGTCGCGTCGAAGATGTCGTACAGGATGTGGTTGTGCGCGTCGATCAGACCGGGCAGGACGACGCCGTTGGTCACGACGATCGACGCCGTCGCGGCGCCGGTCTCGCCCGAGCACGACGCGGCGACGCAGGTGATGAGATCATCCTCGATGAGCAACTCACCCGCGAACGCCTCGGTCGGCGTGACCAGGACGCCTTGGAGCAGGATCTTCGTCGCGTTGCCCGTCACGACGAGCTGGGGCGCTCCCTGCGTTTCGGGGCACCCGATCGCCTCGGCCACGCAGTCCGAGGCGCAGGCGTCGCAGAAGATGCAGTTGTTCATCAGCGTGTAGTCGACCGCGCCGCCCGGGAAGCTCGCGGCGCACGCCGCGACGCACTCCGCGTCGTCCCCGCAGTCGATCGCGCAGGTGGTGATCGCCGTGCACCCCGCGTTGGCCGCGCACGTCTCGTACTGCGCCGCGCACAGCCCGTTCGTGTCCACGCACGCGAGGCAGTCGTCACAGTCGCCCGTGCCGTCGCATGACGTCTCGGTGTCGGTGTCGGTGTCGGCGTCGGTGTCGGCGTCGGTGTCGGCGTCGGTGTCGGTGTCCGTGTCGATGTCGGTGTCGGTGTCGATGTCGGTGTCGGTGTCGGTGTCCGCATCACTATCGGTATCGGTATCCGCGGCCGAAGAACCGGAGTTGTCCGACGCGCAGCCCCCTTCTGCGAGGACGACGAAGCCGAACATCAGTGGACCGAGCAGACGATGCGACATGGGCGTGCTCCTCTCGTGCTGAAATATTGTACTCGAAATCGAACGCGCTTTGGGTGGGAAGATCCCTGCGCAGGGCAACGGGCGCGCAGCCCGGGCAAACGGAGTTGACAATCAACCCGTTTGTCGCGTTCGCGTGTGCAAATACACACGCACCCTTGACTACTTATCGCACAATAACACACATATGAAATTCAATGTATTCAATGGGTTGACCGTGGTGTGGACAGGAGCCCGAAACGGGGTGCGAAACCGACTATGCACCACGGTAACATATAGAAATTAAGTGTAAAAATGGTGATCGCTGAACATGCGAACCCCGAGATGGCCGCTTTCTGTGAGAGGTTTTTCGCGGCTGGACAGTCCTGAAATGCTACGAAAATACTGTAACCGCATGAATTGAAACATAAAATATCCAGCTTCCCAACTTGGCAGGCCGATTGCTTATTGCTCGCTCAGGAGGCGAACATGACCTGGCTCTACAACATGCTCAACGATTTACAGAAGCGGATCGCCGGGGAATCCGACGAGGCGCAACAGGGTGAGAACACGCTCAACCGTTTGCGCGAGCACCGCACCAGTGAGCGGGTGCGCCAGTTCCAGGCCCGCCTCCACGCCCTCGATCGCCGCCTCGCCGCCCTGCGCTAGCCGTTCCCGGTTCTTGAAAAAATCCCCCGCAGGCTCGACGATGGCGCGATGTGCGATCCCGTCACAATCGAGGAGAGGCTGCGTTCGGTCGTCGCCGCCTGGCGCGCGAACCTGCCGGGCGAGTTCGTCGCCGAGGCGACGACGATTGGGCGGCCCGCGGAGTACGCCGAGTGGCCGGAGGATCTCGATCCGCGGCTCGTGCGGGGACTGCAGTCGCTCGGAATCGAGGCGCCGTACGCGCACCAGGCGGCTGCTTGGGAGCTGCTCGCGCGGGGCGAGGATGTCGTCGTCGCGACACCGACCGCGTCGGGCAAAAGCCTCTGCTACAACGTGCCGGTGATCGACGCGGTGCTCAAGGACCCCGCGGCGCGCGCCCTGTACGTCTTTCCGACCAAGGCGCTCGCCCGAGATCAGGAGGCGTCGCTCGCCCGGCTGTTCGAGGCGGCGGGCGCCGAGCCGAAGGTCGCGGTGTACGACGGCGACACACCCGTCGAGGCGCGGCGCGCGGCCAGGCGGGAGGCGCGCGTGATCGTCACGAACCCGGACATGCTCCACACCGGGATCCTGCCGCACCACACGTCCTTCGCCCCGTTCTTCGCGGGGCTGGGACACGTCGTGATCGACGAGCTCCACCAGTACCGCGGCGTGTTCGGTTCGCACGTGGCGAACGTGATGCGGCGCCTGCGGCGCGTTGCGGCGTTCCACGGCGGCGCGCCGAGGATCGCGGCGTGCTCGGCGACGATCGGCAACCCGGCGGAGCTCGCGGCGACGGTGCTCGGCTGTCCGGCGACGGCGATCTTGGAGAACGGCTCGCCCGACGGCCCGCGGACGATCATCGTGTACAACCCGGAGCTCGTCGACCCGGCGATGGGTGTCCGCAGATCCGCGCTCAAGGTTGCGGCACGGCTCGCCGCGGAGCTCGTCGCCGCGGGCGTGACGACGCTCGTGTTCTGCCAGACCCGGCGCGGTGTGGAGGTGACCCTTCGCGCCCTGCGGACGAGGCTCTCGGCCGAAGGACGTTCTCCAGCGCGCGCGCGCGGCTACCGGGGCGGCTACCTGCCGCAGCTCCGGCGGGAGATCGAGGCCGCGCTCCGCGAGGGAAAAGTCGACGCCGTGGTCGCGACGAACGCGCTCGAGCTCGGGATCGACGTCGGCGGCCTCGATGCGGTGGTGATGGCCGGCTACCCGGGGACGATCGCCGCGACCCACCAGCGCGCCGGCCGAGCCGGGCGGAGGCGGGAGCCGTCGCTCGCGGTGCTTGTCGCGCGCTCCGATCCGCTGGATCAGTTCCTCGCGCGCGAACCCGCCTTCCTGCTCGAAGCGTCACCGGAGCGGGCCCTCGCCGCGCCGGACAACGTCGAGATCCTGCTGCCGCACCTCAGGTGCGCGGCGTTCGAGCTGCCGTTCGCAGCTGGAGAGGGGTTCGGCGGGCTCGATCCCGAGGACACGGCGGCCGCGCTCGACTGCCTCGTCGCCGAGGGCGACGTGACGCGGACCCAGGGCGCGTACCACTTCGTAGGCGCGTCCTACCCCGCCGCGGCGGTGGGCCTGAGAAGCGTGGGCGCGCAGCGGGTCGTTGCCTCGGACGTGGAGACCGGCGAGGTGATCGCCGAGGTCGATCCGCGGGCCGCACGGCTCGAGCTTCACGAGAGCGCGGTGTACCAGCACGAGGGCGCGATCTATCTCGTCGAGCGCCTCGATCTCGAGCACGGGCGCGCGGAGCTCGTCCCGGCCGCGCCGATCTACTACACGATCGCGGTGCCGACCGTCCTGCTCCGCGTAGTCGAGGTGCACGGCGAGCGCGGGCTCGGCGCCGGCGCGGCGGCGTTCGAGGGCGACGTCGTGGTGCGGGAGGAGATCTGCGCGTACAAAAAGGTTCGGTTCGAAACGCACGAGGGTCTCGGCACGGGCACCGTGTCGTTGCCGCCCTCGGAGATGGAGACTGAGGCGGCGTGGATCGTCCCGGCCGAGACCGCGGCTGAAGTCGTCGGGAGGGATTCGCTCTGGCTGGCGCTCGCCGGGATCGGTCATGCGCTGCACAGGATCGTCGCGCTGCGGCTGATGTGCGATCCGCGGGACGTCGCCGTCGTGGTGCAGGCCGCGCCCGGTAGCGACCGCCTCGCGCTCTACCTCTACGATGCGCACGCCGGAGGCGTGGGGCTCTCGAGCCGCGCGTTCCGGATCGCCGCGGAGCTGCTCGAAGACGCGGGTCGCCTCGTGTCCGGGTGTCCGTGCGCTGACGGGTGCCCGTCGTGCGTCGGGCCGCGCGGGGAGGGCGATCCGCCGGTGAAGGCGCTGGCCGTCGCGCTCCTGCGGGCGCTCGGCGCGGGAGGCGTAGGGTGGTGAACCGACTGAAATCGAGGCTCGAGCGCCGCGGCGCCGATCGACCGGACACCCCAGCGGCGCCCGAGGCGGCAGAACGATCCGCGATCATCGACGATCTCAGGCGGCGCATGGAGCGGATCGCGGCGCGCGGCGAAGGCCACGCTCCCGAGCGGGCGGCAGCTCCTGCGGCGCGGCGAGCGGAGGGGCTCCCGGGTACGGCGGTGCAGACCGAGCACGGCCCGGTGCACGTCCGGGAGATCGCCTACGCGCTCAAGCACCGGCACGGCGAGGCGCCCATCGACGCGTTCCTCGGCGCTGGCCCGGCGCTCGCGGTGCTCTCGCGGGCTCCGGACCTCACGGACGCGGCGGCGGCCGGCGCGCTGTTCATCGACACAGAGACAACGGGGCTTTCGGGCGGTACCGGCACGCTACCGTTCCTCGTGGGGGTCGGCCGCTTCGTCGACGGGCGCGGCCTGGTCGTCGAGCAGTTCCTGTGTCGGGATCCCTCGGAGGAGCGCGCGCAGCTCGAGCTAGTCCGGGAGCGGCTCGCCGCGGCGACGTACCTCGTGTCGTTCAACGGCCGGGCGTTCGACGCGCCGCTCCTCAACACGCGCTTCGTCATGCAGCGCCTCTCGAACCCGGGGTACGCGCGGCCACACCTCGACCTCCTGCACGTCGCACGGCGCATCTTCGGCCGGAGGCTCGACGATAGGAGCCTCGGCGCGCTCGAGGCGGCGGTGCTCGGGTTCCGGCGCGTCGGCGATATCCCGGGCGCCGAGATCCCGGCCGCGTACGCCGCCTTCCTGCGCGGCGGGCCGATCGAGCAGATGGTCGCGATCCTCGAGCACAACGCCTTGGACCTCGTGGCGCTCGCGGCGCTCGGCGGCGTGCTCGCGCGGATGTACGCGGATCCGGAGTCGGTCGAGCACGCGGCGGATCACCTCGGCCTCGCGCGGGCCGCCTTCGACTTCGGGCAGCGCGACGCCGGGTGGCGTCACCTCGACGGCGCGGCCGAGCGGGCGGAGGGGGCGGATCGCGCGGCGGCGCTGCACATGGCCGCGGTCGAGGCGTCGCGACGACGCGAGTTCGAGAGGGCGCGCGACCTCCTTCTGGAGATCACCGCCACCGAGCCGGACGACGGGTTCGCGCAGCTCGCGCTCGCCAAACTGTACGAGCACAGGTTCCGCGACCTCGCGGCGGCTGGAAGGCATGCGCTGCGCGCCGCGGTCGTCGAGGGTGAGGAGGCATCCGCGCGGCGGATCTCGCGACTCGAGCGGAAGGGATGGAGGCGCGAATGACGAGATCTTGGGGAATCGTCGCGGCGGCGTGCGTCGCGGCGGCGTGCAGCGGAGGCGACACGTTGATCATCGCTCAGCCGGCGAACGGGACGCCCCCGGCAACGGTTGAGCCCGGGGCTGTGGGAGAACAAGCGAGCGGGGACAGGACGGCCCCGGATGCAGGCGGGCCCGTCGCCGCGTCGCCGAGCGCAACCGCATCGTCGGAACCCGCGCCACCACCCGCTTCGCCGGCGGCACGGACGATCCGCTTCGCGTGGTGCCCGTCTCCGCGCGCGGCCGCGTCGTACGCCATGGAGGAGCCCGAGGATCAGCATCGTATCGTCTTAACACCAGGGGTGATCCCGGGCGGGCGATTTCCTGTCGTGATCGGGTTTCACGGTCAGCCCAAGCGCGGCAAGCCGCCGCGCGACTACTGGTTCCCGGGCTTCGTTGCGGACCGCGTGACGGCGCTCGTGGCCGAGCGCGCGATCCGACCGGTCGTCCTCGTGCTCCCGGTGTTCCGCTACGAGGGCGGCAACTGGCCGTGGTTCGACCCCGCGCGCTTCGAGAAGGAGGTCGTCGCGCGGCTCGCGAGCGAAGGGATCGAGGCGGGTGACGTCTACGCGTTCGGCCATTCGGGCGCCGCGGGTTGCGGCGGCGGCGGGCTCAACTTCGCGCACCTCATGAAGCCCGCGGCGGTGGGCTTCTTCGACACCTGCCTCGGTGCCGGCTGGCGCGAGGCGCTCGGCGCGCTGCGGGCGGCGAGGATTCCGACCCTCGACGTCCGCTCGGTCGAGACCGCGGGGTTCTCGCCCCGCCAGCGACCCGAGTACCAAGCGGAGTTCGACTTCGGCCGCGCGTACGCGCCCGAAGGCCTCGAGAAGGTCGCGTGCGAGGGATCCCATCCCGGCGAGCGGCTCCGGGATCAGCCGTTCCGGTGCGCGGCGACGGGGGACGGCGTCGTCCGGGCGTTCATCGTCGATACGGGAGAGGGCGAGCAGGCGCACAAGGATGTCGTCGGGCCGGCGATCGATTTCTTCCTCGCCGAGGTCGCGAAGCTCCGGCCCTAGCGCGCTCCGGCGTCGGGGGGCAGGATCGCCGAGAGGTCCGGGACGGGCTTCGTGAGGTCGAGCGCGCCGCCGAGCCCGATGTCGTCGAGCGAGACCCTCGATCCGCGCGCGGGCGGCTCGGCCGGTGCCGCGAGCACCGAGAGCACGCGGGCGTCCTGCTTCAAGACGCGCGTCTCGATCCCGGGGATCAGCGCCCACACCGCGTCCTCTCGCCGCCAGACCGTCGCGGCGCGCTGCAGCTCGCCGAGGGCCGATCGCTCCTCGAGGCGGACATCGTCGCCCGCGCCGAACGCCGCCTCGAGCTCCTTGCGGCGCTTGTCGTAGTCGGACTGTGCGAAGATCCACGACGCGGAGGCCGCGCGGCCGTCCAAGAGATCGCACTGCGCCGAGAGGATCGGCGACGGGCGGTGGAACATCCCGCCGAGGAGCGCGCACCGCAAGAGCGAGTGGCCGCCTGCGGGCTTCTCGATCAGTGCGGTCTCATCGAGGTCGAGGACGTCGACGCGCGTGAGCGAGTTGCAGGTCACGAACTTCGTCGCCCCGCCGGGATCGAACCCGCCGAGGTCGGCCAACGCGGCGCGCACCCCCGCCTCGCCCGCGCCGAGCGGGAGCTTGTCGTACTTCGCGACCGCCTCCGCTGTCCCGTCCGTTGGCTCTCCGCAACGAGAGCACCCGGCAAGGGCCGCGCAGATCGCGGCTGCGGCGATTAGAGCTGCGCTGCGCATCTTCAGATGGTGAAGTCGATGATCGCCACGCCCCGTTCGGTGGTCGCCTCTCCCTCGTTGCCTTCGGGGCGCGGCGGCTCGATGTCGGGAGAGTCGATGAGCTTTTCCAGGAGCTCCGAGCGCTTTCGTTCGTGTTCGAGAATGTCGTCGATGATGTATGCGGGCAACATGTGACGCGCTCCTCGATCCGGCTCCCTTCGGAAGGACGGCCCGCGCCGCCTCTCGCTTCATTCTGATCGTAACACCGGGGATCCGGCCGGTCAACGAACGGGCTGGTATTCGGCTACTCGGAGGCGAACTCGTAGGCCCCGCGATCTATCACGCCATCCGTGCCCCGGACGTCGCCACTGAAATCTATGTCGACAAAGGGAGCGTCGATGGCTTCCCCTGGATCGGTCGCTGCTGCCAGCCGGAAATCGCCCGCATCGACGTCGTTGAACGGATCGCCTGTCATCAACTGGACCCCCTCCTCTTCGATCGCTCCGTCGAGGCTCACAGGTGCGTCCCCGTCGACCCGCCAGTTGTCCCAGAAGGCGTTTGATCGGTGGTCGCCGTTCAACATGATCTGGTTGGTCCGGTTGCGCGCCCACAGGTTATTCACGACATCCAGGTTCTCGGTCTCGGCCGTGAACCGGATGCCGGTGTTCAGCCCTGCGAGATCGACGAACGTGTTCCCGGAGATCAGCACGTTCAAGGCGGGGTATTGGCTGAAGATCGCCGACCAGTTGTCCCAGTCCTCGAGGGAGCGTGCGAGCACGTTGGCAGAGATCGTGACGTTGCGCACGCCCTGCAGGCTGACGAAGCAGTTCACGCTGTCGATCATGTGGTTCTGTCGCACGACTACGTTGCGCGTGTTCCGAAACGCCAACGTGTTCGCCTCGTGGTGGAGGCCCGCCCGCGCGAAACGGTTCCCCTCGAGCAGGATGTCGAACGAGTCCTGGAGGAACACGAGGTTGCGCCACGCGTCGTGGAGGTAGCAGCTTTCGATGATCACGTGGCTCGGTCCCGCCACCGAGTACACCGCGTCCTGCGACTGCACGGTGGGATCGTCGTGGGTCCCGCAGTCCGCGATGTCCGCGTTGCGGATCAAGAGGTACTCGGTCTCGCTGTCCCAGGGGAAGAAGATCGGCGAGGCGACGAACTCGGTTTCCCGGATCTCGCAGTCGCGGTGCGTGATCTCGAAGCCGTACCCCGCGGCGTCCCCTCGCCCGTCGACCACGTACCGACCGGTCAAGAACGAGAGCGGCCCGAGCGCGGCCGGGCCCGCAGCGAAGCTCTCCTCGAAACCCGCGTCGTCGCCGTGATCCCCGGCGGTCGCCTTGGTCAACCAGATGAACGCCTCCCCGTCCTCCGGATCGTCGAAGACGTAGTTTTCGATCCGGCCGAGCGACTCGTCGAAGTAGTCGCCGGCGGCGAAGTAGTATCGGGCGCCGCGGACGCGCTGCTCGGGCAGGCCGGAGAAGGCGTTCTCCCACGACGATCCGTCGCCGGCACCGTACGTGCCGGATGGCGGGCGGACGTAGAAGACCGTAGCCGGAGGCGCGAGGCCGTCTCCCCACGCTCCGGTCTCGCCCATGACCGCGTCGTCGTCCGCGCTCCCCGGGAACGGATCGCCCGTTCCGGAGCAGGCGCACGCTGCGAGCGCGCACCCGAAAATGGCGAGCCACAAACCGTTTCCGCAGAGCCTCATGGACACCCCCTTCACTGGCCGCACCCGGCGCCGCACGCGAGATCGCCGTTTCCGCACGAGACGGGATCCCCGGCGGCGCAGGCGATATCGCAGTGCGCGACCTGTTTGCACGCGAGTCTGCAGTCCCCGGCGCACGACACCGTGCAGTACTCGTCGCTCTGGCAGTGGACGGTGGAGTCGTCGCCGACCTCGAAGTCGCAGCGCTGCATGTAGTTGCACCTAGCCGCGCAGCGGTCGCCGCAGGTCAGATCGCACACCTCTCCGATCCAGCAGTACGGCGTGCAGTCGTCGCCGCAGGTGATGTCGCACGGGCCGTAGTCGATAGAGTCCCTGCACTCGGGGCTGCACCCGTCGCCGCACTCGATATCGCACCGGCCCTCGACGTACATGCACAGCGGCGAGCACGCGTCGCCGCAATCGAGAGAGCAGTCGCCCTCCGTGTAGCGGCACTCGGTCTTCTCGGCATCGCGGTCGCAACCTGGGATTCCCCCGATTTAGTGGACAGTTTTCTCATGCTGCCACAGGCACCTGCTTCTCCGCCAGGGTTTCGAATTCGACCGGGCTGACGTAGCCGAGGTACGAATGCCGCCTTTGCCGATTGTAGAA
>JALNZK010000120.1 GCA_023229365.1 Pseudomonadota bacterium
TCTACAATCGGCAAAGGCGGCATTCGTACCTCGGCTACGTCAGCCCGGTCGAATTCGAAACCCTGGCGGAGAAGCAGGTGCCTGTGGCAGCATGAGAAAACTGTCCACTAAATCGGGGGAATCCCAATTCCCATTGTTCCATAAACGGTTTTAGGTAGTTCTATGTCAAAATTGATATCATACATTTTCACCGTTCTCGGATTCTCTTCTCCGGTGTACCGCATTTCATCGTGATAGCCGAGTGTGAGGTTGGAGAACGATGTCGCGGATCCGTCCGGACGGAAGATGGGTTTCGTCCCTTCGCTGTCCAAATGGAGGACTTGGATCTCCGCATTCGAACCGGGTTCCCCATCCAAATTCACTTCAATATGTGAGGCGCGGCCTGAAGCCGGAATGACTTTCCGAAGGATATTTGTCTGCGCGTCGAACCCTTCGTTGGCATAATAGACTTGATCGTCGACACTAATCGATGTTGAAGAAAAGCGCGGAGAGCCGTTGGACAGCACGATGCACAGTGAACCGCCCTCCGGGTGCTGCACATCGAAGGAGTGCGTCGTCACCGGGCCATTGGGCGTGATTTCATTCTCTAAAGACTGCCAATCCAAGACCGGCTCCCCTTCAGTGCAAGGATCGCGCTTTACAGTGGGATCAACGTCCGCAGCTGATAGCGATGTTGTCGCGAGGCCGCACATCGGTTCGTTCGGTGTTCCCTGGAGCGGAGAAACACTATCCAGAATGTCTCGAACGAACTCGACGGTATCAACGTACCAGCCGGGGCGAGTGGCGGTGTTGTCTGCGCTGACCACAAACCTGACCCGGAGCTCGTTGTTGATAAAAGGCGTCAGGTCAATAACTTGGTACTGCCAACCGGATGGCTTGTCGTTGGTGGTCACGAACGCGTCGTGCCCATAAGCCTTCCGCCACTGCATCCCGCCACCGATGACTCCAGGGTAGCCGTCTTCGGGAGCGACATCAACCCAGCCGATGCCGTCGAAGGCCTGGACAAATCCGCCACCGCCTGTGCCAAAGTGATACCAGTTCCAGAACCCGAGCTTGAGGCTGCCATTGGCGCAACCGCCGGCGTTCACCGCTGGCGTCACCAGCGCGGACTCTGCGCCCTTGGGGAGATGCCCGGACAGCTCCGTACCCCAAGTAAGACCCGAGTCATCCCGATCAAAAGCAGGACCGTCGGTCAACGGACCGTCGTACTGGCTCATCCCGCGATCCCGAGTCGGTACCCCGCACTGCCAGACCTTGTCTCCGAGAACGCCGAAGCCTTCGTCGCAGGAGTTGAAAGCGAACGTGAGGGACCGACCCGGTTCGCAGGCGCCAAGATCTGCGGAGGGGACGTGGGCGCTAACCGAGCCGCGCCATAACTCGACGTTGTCGATGTACCAACCTTCCTTGTTGAGATCGACAATGTTCACCGCATGAAAACGAACCTTGAACTGGGGCCCGATGTAGGGGGTGACATCAAAGTAGCTCTGGCGCCAGACCCGCGGCAGCCCGGCGGCCGTGAAGCCCTGCTTCCCATTCAGGGACTTGCCCCAGGCGCTGATCGTGCCGTCGTATCCGCCGGCCGGCTCGATCGGAACCCATTGGTCGTTACTAAAGACCTCAACCCGTCCGCCACCGCTCGACCAGCCGTCGACCGCGCCAGGGAAGTTGTACCAGTGCCAGACAGAGAGGAAGACGCTTCCGCCAGCTTCTGCCGACAGATCGACCGTCGGTGAAATAATCGACTCATCCATGTTCGCCGGGATCTCCACGTTGATCTTCGTGGCGAGCACCGTGCCGCTGCCCTCGACGCCAGCCCGAGGCCCGATCGTCGGCTCGCCGCAGCTCCACACCGGGTTGCCGTTGGTTGCAGATGAGGTCCAGCCTGCCTCGCAAGTCGCGAAGTCCCAAGCTTGGATCAGTTCACTGCCTTCGTCAGGGGCGAAAGACCCCTGGACAGGTTCCGGGAAGACGACCGGCTCCTGACAGCAGTCGACTCCCATCGAGACGACCAGGGCAGTACAGAACGGTGCGAACGCAAACAAACCCTTACCTGTGTGGAAGCGCATCTGCGAACTCCTTTCCGAGGTCCCCCAAGATCTCATCGAGGAAACCCGAAGTGAACGGCCCCTTCCGCCAACGCGTTTTCCGAACACGATCTCTGCCGGTCGCCGAACCAACTAGCAACTACCAGGCCACCTTCGTTTCTGGGCAACCGACACTAGCGAAAAACGAACAACATCCCGCAATCATGATATTTTTTTGAACCAAGGCTGGCGCGACCGTAAAACTGTCGCTGCCCGGATGGCCCAAGTTGTGCCGCGGTGTACAGAAGACAGCCATGTCTTCGTTGCACGACACGTCGCCACAACGGTTCCTGACCCGGTGATTCAATGCGCCCCCCCCCGCTTTTGAACCGTCAACTGATCTTGTGTTGAAGTAGTGTCCTGAAAAACGGCTTCCGGTGCAACAAAAAAATAGGGTCACGCAGACACGCCAGGTCGGTTTTCTACATATAAAACCAGGCATCGAGCACGTCGACGGACACCACTTCGTGGACGAGGAGAAGAAGGTTGCCAGTCGCGTCGTCGCCCTGCCCCTCGTGATGGGCATCCTGCGCAAGAAGCTCAACGAGGGCGCGTTCCACGTGTACATCGACCCCAGTCGGTTGCGGGACGTGTGAGCGATCATCACGTTGGACAAGGGCGTCGAGTAGGAGGAACGAAGTCGTTGATCGCGAGCACGATCGCGGCGGCGTAGGCGTAAAAGTGGGCACGCCTTCCCGTCTTGTGGAACAGTAGCCCAAACGCGCGAGAAGGCCGGAGGTGAAGCGCCGCCTGGCCCGCCCCGGTGCAGGGGATGAACCAGATCTCGGGACTGTGGAGGAGACATGAACGCAACGACTGATCCCATTCAACAGATGGCGGAGGATGCCGACGGGCCCGTACAGGAGCTGTTGCTCCGCTTGGAGACCCTGACCGGCTCCCGCGTGCGCGACGAAATCTCGAACTCCCAGTACAGGGTCCTTGCGGAGATCGGCGGGCGCGAGGCTCTGTCGGTCGGTGACCTGGGGAAGGCGATCCGGTCGGCCCAGAGCACCACGTCCGAGATGGTGGCGCGGCTCGCGAAGGCGGGGCTCGTCCGGAAGCTCCGAGGCTCCCCAGGTGGGGCGGTGGCCGATGGTCGCGTCGTCATGATCGAGCTGACCGACCTGGGCCGGAAGATGGTGCAGCAGTACCGGAAGCGCGTGCACGAGTGGAGCCGGTCGCTGCTGGGCAGGATGGCCCCCGGCGAGCGCGACGCTTGCCTGGAAGCGCTGCAACGCCTCGATGAGCTGCTACGCAAGGGCATGGACGCATAGCTCCTGCTGGGCGGACTCGTGCGCCTGATCGCGATTGCGAAGGAAGATGCCGCGCGTCCGCTTGCCCCGAGCGAAACCAGCCTTACTTTGAAAATACGTCCTCCCCACGAGCGAGCTGGATCTAAGGGCACATGTCGTCCTGGGAGGACGTCCAAGCCGAGGAGCGAGCATGCCCCCCTAAAGCATTCCTGTCGTTGACCGTTTATCTTGGTGAGTACCGCAGACGAGAACACGACCGAACCTTCTGGGCGCACGGGTTGCCCAGCGGCTTGCTTCGTTGTTTCGGAAGTGATCAAGGAGGTTGAGGATGGACAATGCGATCGGTTTGGCATTCGAGGATCTGGTCGATCTCGCGTTCCAGATGGAGACGAACGGGGCCGCGTACTACGGGAAGGCGGCCGCGCGATCCACGGACCCCGAGATCCGCAAGGTGCTCACCGCCCTCCAAGGGATGGAGGAGGAGCACGCGCGGGTGTGGGCGGGGGTGAAGGCGGATCTCGGAGGTCCCGGGCCTATCGATCGAGAGGCGGACGAGACGGTGTCGGAGTACCTCCGCACCTGGCTCTCCGGAGCCGCGTTCGATAAGTCCCCGGAGGAAATTGCGGCGATCGCGGGAAGCGAGAGTATGCCCGAGGTATTCAAGGTCGCCATCGGGCTCGAAAAGGAGACGATCGCCTTCTACACCGGGCTGCGCGCGCTGGTGGTCGACGACCTGGTCCTCGCACGGCTCGATGGGATGACAAAGGAGGAGATCCAGCACGTGGCCGAGCTGTCGAGAACTTTGCAGGGGCTCACGCCCGGTTGAGTCAGCCCCGTGCTGCTCCGAAGCGCCCGTAACCAGGGGATCCGCCAGCCATGACGCAATCGCCCGATTCCGAGAAGAGATCCCGCCGAGATCCGGTTTCGCCCGACGATCTGCCGCGCAGCGTGCTCGATGATCTCCTCGAAGGCTGCCAAGTCATCGGCCCCGACTATTGCTACCTCTACGTCAACCACGCCGTGGCCGCACAAGGTCGCACGACTCGGGAAAATCTGGTCGGCCGCACCATGCAGGCGGTCTACCCCGACATCGAGGCCACCGCCATGTTCGCGGTCCTCCGGCAGAGCATGGAAAAACGCATCTCCCAGAAGATGGAGAACGAGTTCGTTTTTCCGGACGGATCGAGCGGCTGGTTCGAGCTGAGGTTCGAGCCGGTTCCCGCCGGTGTGGCGGTTTTCTCGGTGGAGATCACTGAACGCAGGCGCGTCGAGGCGGTCCTGCACCGGACCCAACGAGCGTTCAGGACGCTCAGCAAGTGCAACCAGACGCTGGTTCGGGCGAGCGACGAAGATCGGTTTCTGCGGGACGTCTGCGCGCTCGCCGTGGAACACGGATACCGTCTGGCATGGATCGGTTTCAAGGAGTCGGACGCGGCGAGGTCGGTGCGCCCGGTCGCGGCGGCCGGGGTCGACGAGGGCTACACCACCGCGCTGCAGGTCACCTGGGGCGACGATGCGAGAGGGCACGGGCCGACGGGACGCGCTATCAGGACCGGCGAGACGGCCGTCGCGCGCTTCATCGCGACCGACCCGGAGTTCGCTCCGTGGAACGCGGCGGCCCTCTTGCGCGGCTTCCTCTCGTCGGTCGCCTTGCCGTTCCGGGTCGACGGCGAGGTCGCCGGAGCCCTCAACCTCTACGCTGCGGAGCCGGACGCGTTCGACGGCGAAGAGCTGAAGCTGCTCGAAGAGATGGCCCTCGACCTCGGCTACGGCATTGCCACCCTGCGTGCGCGTGTTGCCCACCAGTTGGCACAGGAGTCGACTCGCGCGTCGGCCCAGCGGTGGAGCGGCACGTTCAACGCCATCTCGGACACCGTCTGTGTCATCTCCACGAACCACGAGTTCGTCGAAATCAACGATGCGGGTTGCGCTGCTATAGGTCGACCGAGAGAAGAGATCATCGGTCGAAAGTGCTTCGATCTCTTGCACGGGACCGATATCCCTATCATGGCCTGCCCGTGCAGCCAGGTGGGACAAGCCCTCAAACCCGCCGTCGGAATGCTGGAGCAGGGCGACCGATGCTATGAGCTGCTCGCCTGGCCCATCCTCGGTTCGGACCGCCGACTGGAAGGCTTCGTGCACATCGTGAAGGACATCACCGAGCGCAAGCGGGTCGAGCAGGCGCTGCGCGAGAACGAGGCGCGTTTCCGCGCGGTGTTCGAAGTGACTTCCGTCGGCATCGTTCAGGTAGATCCGCGGGACGGGCGGATTGGCCGGTACAACGAGAAGTACCGCGAGATCACCGGTTACAGCGACGAGGAGCTGCGCGCCATGCAGTTCCGGGAGCTGACGCACCCGGACGATCGCGAGCGTGACTGGGAGCTGTTCTCCCGCGCAGTGCGCGGCGAGACGCCCGACTACCGGAACGAGAAGCGCTACGTGCGCAAGGACGGTTCGATCGTCTGGGTGCGTTTGAACGCTTCGTTCGTGCGCGACAGCGCGGGCAAGCCCCTGCGCACCGTGGCTATCTGCGAGGACATCACCGAGAGCAAGCGGGCGGAGGTCGCGCTTCGGGAGAGTGAGGAGCGCTACCGCATGCTGTTCGAGAACAGCCTGGATGCCGTGCTCCTCACCGTCCCGGACGGCAGCGTCCTGTCCGCCAACCCGGCGGCGTGCCACATGTTCGGCAGAACCGAGGCGGAGATCCATACGCTCGGACGCGATGCCATTCTTGATCCCAAGGACCCCCGTCTGGTCGGGTTGCTGGCGACGAGGGCCAGGGATGGCAAGGCGTTCGGAGAGCTGGCCTTCTTCAGGAAGGACGGCTCCTCGTTCCCCGGTGAAGTGTCGTCCGTGCTCTTTGAGGAGCGATCCGGCTCCGTGCGGAGCAGCATGATCATTCGCGACATCACCGAGCGCAAACTGGCCGAGATCGCGTTGCGTCAGAGCGAGGGGAAATTCCGGACCATCTTCGAGGCCAGCGCGTCTGCGATGGCGATCATCGAGCGCGACAAGATGATCTCGATGGTCAACCGGGAGTTCAGCAAGCTGAGTCTGTACGAGGAGGCCGATGTCATCGGGCAGAGCTGGCTGACGCTGATTCCGCCCGAGGACCTCGGCCGGTTACAGGAGTACAACAGCAGGAGGCTCATCGACCCCAAGAGCGCCCCCGACCAGTACGAGTTCACGTTTTACCGGAAGGACGGCGCAGTCCGAAACTGCCTCATGTCCGTGGGAGTGATCCCCACGAGCAACCAGATCATCTGCTCCTTCGTGGACATCACCGAGCGCAAGCGGGCGGAGGCGAAGCGCCTCGAACTCGAAGAGCAGCTTCGGGGAGCCCAGAAGATGGAGGCAATCGGCCGCCTCGCGGGCGGCGTGGCGCACGACTTCAACAACCTGCTCGCCGTCATCATCAGCTACGCCGAGTTCACAATCGAACAGTTGCGCGAGTCCGATCCTGTGAGATCGGACATTAAGGAGATCTGCAAGGCGGGGCACCGGGCTGCGGTGTTGACGAGACAGCTCCTGGCTTTCGGCCGCAAGCAGATGCTGGCGCCCGAGGTGCTGAGCCTCAACGACGTGGTCACCGACATCGAAAGCATGCTCACACGGCTCCTCGGCGAGGACGTCGATGTCGCGACCTACCTCGCCGAGGATCTTGGCAACGTCACGGCGGACCGCGGCCAGATCGAGCAGGTGCTCATGAACCTGGCGGTCAACTCGCGCGACGCCATGCCCGAAGGCGGCAAGTTGACCATCGAGACCGCCAACGTCGAGTTGGACGAGAACTACGCGGAGCGGCACGTCGCCGTCGTACCCGGTCGGTACGTACTGCTGTCTGTGACCGACACGGGGTGCGGCATGGACGCCGAGACGCAGAGCCGCGTGTTCGAGCCGTTCTTCACGACCAAGGAGAGGGGCAAGGGCACGGGGCTCGGCCTCTCCACGGCCTACGGCATCGTCAAGCAGAGCGGGGGCAACATCTGGATCTACAGCGTGCCCGGACAGGGCACGACCTTCAAGGTCTACCTGCCGCGCGTGAACGCTCTCGCGGTCGAGGCGGCACTGAAGCCGGTGTCCGAGGCACCCACGGGAAGCGAGACGGTGCTTGTCGTCGAGGACGAGGACGCGGTGCGCAGGCTGACGGAGCGCATCTTGCGGACAGCAGGGTATCGGGTGCTCGCCGCGTCGAACGGAGGCGAAGCCTTGCTGTTGTGCGAGAAGCACGGGGACGCGATCGACCTCCTCCTGACCGACGTGGTGATGCCACAGATGGGCGGACGAGAGCTGTCTGATCGATTGGCGAAGCTCTCCCCTGGGCTCCGGGTTCTCTTCACCTCGGGCTACACGGACGAAGCCATCGTCCACCATGGCGCCCTGGATCAAGGCACCAACTTCATCGGGAAGCCGTTCAGCGCCGCCGCGCTCACTCGAAAAGTGCGCGCCGTGCTGGATGAGCCGGGTCCGGAGGCGAAACTGTAGAATCGAAGATCGACGTGGCTGACGACGATCGGGGCTGACGTGTTTGTGACCGTGTCAAAATCGGGTGCGAAATAGGAACGGGGACGAGTCCCGGAGGATCGCTTGTGCGGTTTTCCCTCATTTTCGAAGGAGGCAAGCAGATGACCACGATCACCGCGCGCCAGGCGATCCGGAACGCCATCGAGGCCGAGCTCGCCGCGTCCCGTTTCTACGGGCTTCTCGCCGACAGCACCGAGGACGCGGAGAGCCGCGCGTTCCTCGCCGGGCTCGCCGAGCAAGAGGTCCTCCACGCCCGGGCGATCGAGGTGAAGAGCCGCGAGATCGCCGACGGCCCGCTCCCGAGTCGCGCCGAGGGCGAGGTCGAGATGATCGAGACGCTGCCCGAGTGGCGGTTCGCTGACGGCGTGACCCTGGAGCAGGCGCTCGACATCGCCTTCGAGGCCGAGAACAAAGCGTCCATGTACTACGACGCCTTCGCCGACTTCTTCGATGGTCCGGCGAAGGAGTTCTTCGTCGAGTTGGCGCGGGTCGAGGCCGAGCACGCTGCCGAGTTGGCGAAGCGGAAGCAGAGGTTGAGCTGAACGTGACGGCCCTGAAAACCGGTACCAAACTGGTACCAAAACGCCGGAGAATCGTTTGTTTTCTTGGCGCTGTATGTGGTACTAATGTTCGTTCTCAACCTATTGAGAAACCAAGGAAAAGATAACAAAATCGCCCGTTTGCCGAGGTCGTTGATAACGAGTTCCTAAACCGGGGGTCGCAAGTTCGAGTCTTGCTGGGCGCGCCAGGAACGACGCGGGTTTCCGCGATCGCAGCTTTTCCGAAAAACCCTCCGTTGACACGACGTTGACACGGAATCCGATTTTTACTGTCCGGCAGCGTGCGGTGGCGTTGCCGGTGCGAGCGAATCGACGACGCGAAGCTGTGCGCCCGATCCGAGGTGCGCGTAGCGGTGCGTGCTCTGCTCCGAGCGGTGGCCGAGCTGTGCCTGGATCGCCTTGATCGACTGACCTCCCGTGGCAGCCTGGCTCGCCACCGAGTGCCTGCCGATCGCGTGGTGCCCGAGTCGCCGAAGGCCGACCTTCTTCTGTACGTAGCGGAGCGGCCTCTTGTAGCTGTCGACCCAGACCGGGAAGCCGCCCTTGTCGTCGCCGAAGAGGTAGTGCGAGCCCGCGTAGCCCTGATCGATGTGCCACTTGATCGCGTCGACTACGTCCTGCGACAGTTCCAGCGTGTACGCCTCGTTGTTCTTCCGCGTCGTGATCATCGCTGGTCGCGTCTTCGTGCCGGTCTGCACCTGCACGTCGACCACGAGCTGCGGCGGGATGTCGCGGATCTTGTCCTTCGAGATCGCGTACACCTCGCCCCTGCGAAGGCCGAGCCGACAGGTCAAGTAGAAGAAGAGGTACCAGGTCGGGCGAAGGTGAAACATCCCGTCGAGTAGTCGATCCCGTTCCGCTGTCGTGTACCAGGGCGCATCCTTCCTCGGAACGGAGAGGGTAGGGATGTACGGCAGCTTGGCGAGCTTCTCCCGCTTCCACATGAACCTGAGCACGGCGCGGATCAGCGTCAGGTGATGGTTCACGGTACGCGGGCCGAGGTTGCTCGGCATCTTCTGCTTGAACACGTCCAGCTCCGAGGTGGTGATCTCCTCGATGTACAGGTGGCCGAGGATCGGCTTGATGCGCGTCCAGTGGTGCTCGTAGACGTCGCGAGCACGGTCCTTCATCTGGATCGCCGCCATGTACGCCTTGTAGGCTTCGTCGAGGGTGATCTGCTTCCCGCCCGCCTCGATCTCCACGAGCCGTTTCTGACCGGCACAGAGAGCCGCCTGCTTCGTCCTGAAGCCTCCTTTCCTCTCCCGATCCCCGTCGGGAGGCTTGAAGTCGTACTGCCACGAATTCGCCAACTTTCGTAAGTGGACCTCAGTCGCCATGATGCGAGCTCCTCTCAGCCAGGAACTTGCGCATCGCGGCATCACGGTTCGTCAGGAACAGGTCTAGCATGTCCACGCGGAAGCGTCTCGAGCGGAGCGGCCCGTAGACCGGGATCTGATCCGCGCTCACGAGGTTGCGGAGGTACCGCACGGACCAGCCGGTGTAGTCGGCGGCCTGCTCGTAGTTGAGCCACTTCCGTGTTGATCCCGAACCAGGGGGAACCCCACCACCGGGATCTCGATCGGTCTGGACGGCATCGAGGCTTTCCGCCTCTGCACCTTGAAATCGATAGGGCATCTCAACATCTCCATGCCGCGTCTCTGCGGCCGAAAGAGATGTCGCTGCGGGAGCGATCGCTCCCCTGTCAGTCTGCGTCAGCCGTTGTCACGGCAGGAATATCTGCATCAACGACACCGCGTTATCGGAGAAGCCGGCAGGATGAATCCCCACCCCACCGGCTCTCCTTGTTCACGGCCGTGGGTCTTCACCTCGGCCAACCATTGTCGCCCTACCGCCTACGCAGCGGGCTTCGTCACCACTCTCGACACGACATTCGCCGCGTCAGGCATCTCTTGGCACGTCTCCCCGAGAAGGAGGTGCCCGGCCTTCTTGTTGTTGCGTCCGCCCCACTGCTTGAAGAAGAAAGCGACACCAGCCTCGCGGCACTGATCGCGGATGTCGACGACCCACGCCTCGAGTACGGGCTCGGATCCCGGACCCGACTCACCGCCGACGATGACCCAGTCGATCCCGTCGAGGTTGAGATTGGGGATCGGCCCCAGGAGCGGCTCGATCGAGAGGAACCGGACGGCGGCCGGAACCTGCCGCAGATGATCGATGCGGTTTACGTGCCGCTCGTTCTCGACGCTGACGCCCATCCATACGTTGGCGGGCCAGGGCAGCTGCGGCGCCAGCTCCACGAGCCGCTCGCTGCGCTTCGTGAGCACCTGGAACGTATGCCGGGGACAGTCGACCGCGACCGAGAAGATCTTCTGGATGAACTCCACCGGCACGTCTTTGTGGAACGTGTCGGACATCGAGTTCACGAAAACCATGCTCGGTTTCCGCAGCTTGTAAGGCTCCCCGAGGCACTCAGGGTGGGTCACGACCTCGGAGAAGCCCGCCTGGTACTTCTCCTGGCCCATGGCCTTCAACCGTCGGGTCATCGTCGCGGCGTAGCAGCGTGCACACCCCGCGCTGACCTTCTGGCAGCCGGTGACTGTGTTCCACGTCTCGTTGGTCCAACTGATTTTTGTGCTCATCTTTCAATCCCTCGGGTTAAGTCCCACTCCGTTTGGCGCGGGAAAAAGTTGCAGATCATCGTCGCCTCCAACACGGCCGACGAAAGCCGGAACGCCGGGGCAAGACTCGTCGAGACGGGGCGATCGGTCCTCGTGAACCGGCACTTGTTTCGCTTCGGTCGCGACCTCGATCTCGATGGCGACATGGTCACCACCGCGTGGCCCCGGTGTTCCGGTTGTATGCGCCCCGGACGCGGTGTTCCCGACGTACCGCTTGAACGCGTCGTCGAACTGGGACTGCTCGTACCCCTTCAGCGTCCCGCGCTCAAACCGGATCGATTTTGGTCGGATGCGGTGGGCCCGCAACCTCGAAGCGAGGAGGTTGGGCGTCAGACGGCGCCCGAACGCGCTCTCCTTCCATGGGCGATCGTCGAGCTGGCACAGCCTGCCGACGAGTTCGGCGGAGCTGATTCGCGCTTCGACGATGTCTGAGAAGATTTCCTTGATGTCCATGAGGAGCTGCTCGGTCACGGAGCCCTCGTCGTCGGAATCCACAGACATGATCGCCGCCGTGCGCGCCCTGTCCGGCCAGGATCCTCCGACGAGATCGGCGATGGCGATGAGGGGGCGCCAGTTGTCGGCCGCACGGGAATGCAGCGCTCCCGGGATCTCTGGGTCGGCGGTCCGCAGAGCGTCGAGGTGCTGCTTCACCCAGAAGAACGCCGAGCCCTTCTGCTCATGGAGGAGCGCGATGTCAGAGGCGCCGAGGCGGACAACCTGCTCTTCTGGAAGTTTACGTCGAAGCTCGACCGTGATGGATCTGTCGCGCAGGGTATCGGCCAAGTCGCCGATCAGGGCGACGATCTTCGGTGACCAGGTCGAGTACGTGGTTACGTCTGCCCCGCTGCGCCTGACCACGAACGCCTGCCTGCGATCGTGACCGCTGTTCAGGATGCCGCGCATCACCTCCCCAGCCAAAAATGTGTCGGCTTCGTCGATTAGCAGGGTCGGGTGCTCATAGTTGACAATGGTGTATAGGGCCGCCGGCGTGATGTTGGCGGCTGAGCTTCGATGCGGCACGATCTCACCGAGCAACGAGAGCATCGTCGTCTTCCCGCTCCGCTTCTCGGGGGACCGCAACACGAGGATCGGCGAGTGGGTGGCCGCGTCGTGCGCATGGGCGTGAAGCACCCACAGCGCTGCAGCGTCGGCGCTGTGCGCAGGCAAGATGACGTGCTCGCGGATCTCTCGGGCGACGTCATCCAGGAGCTTGGCCCCATCGACGGGCACCGAAGCCTCGGCCGCCTGTCGCTCAGCTTCTTCCTTCTCCTCCGCAGCCCACCGCTCGAGCTGGCAGCGCGTGATCGCCGCATCGATGGTCTCCGCTGGCGAGCCGAACCCCCTCTTGCGCAGCGTCCTTACCGCGACGTCGCGCGCCATCACGAACTCGATACTCTTCTTTTTCAATAGGAGCGACGCGAACTCCATCAGCGCGCATCGCTTGACATCCTCAGGATCGTCCTGCGTCAACGTCTTGAGAATCGCGAAGATGTCTGTGTCATCATCTCCGACACGATTTCCCGCAATGGCGTCTTTGCGCGTCTGTGCGGGCCCAAGACACTGCAGGGACTCCTCTTC
Source organism: Pseudomonadota bacterium (assembly GCA_023229365.1). NCBI lineage: Bacteria > Pseudomonadati > Pseudomonadota > Pseudomonadota bacterium. The sequence goes on from JALNZK010000120.1 coordinate 12,639, forward strand.
GTCGTTCAAGTCGCTGTCCATCGAATTCAAGTCCTCCAAAGCTGCTCCCTCCGGCAACGCGCCGAGCCCCTTGCTCGGTGTCATCCCATTGGAGCACCTTTCTGCGTGGAAGAATTGTGGAAGAACAGTTCGGGTGTTCTATTCCGAGTTTCCTGTCCTACGAGGACGGCCCAGTAGTATCGGCAAGAGCCGTATTCCTATCTGTTCTGCAATTTCGGCGACTGTCTTTCCGACCAAGTTTGCCCTGCGCACGGCATTCGCGTTTTCGCGTTTCTCGAATTTCGCTATTTGTATTGGAGACATTTCCAGAACGACGCGCTGCACCAACCACACCATCCGCTCTTCGGGCGAACTTGCGCTCGTTTTAGGATTTCGTTTGCTGTTTGTGTCAATATCATTTTTCTCGGCCAGTTTCTTCATTCTGGCAATGTACTGATCGAGATGTTTATGAAACTCTGTATTGATGATTTTGCGCGCTTTCTCTTCATCAAAGCCAGCCGGAACCCAACCGCCGCAGAAAGGTCTAAACGACGGGAAAGCGCACTCCTCTGAAGGTATAGGATCTGGTCTGCCCCGATAAAACACCATGGGATTTTTTAAATCCAACGATTCCAGAGAGGGCTGCCCACCGTTGATTTCCCAGAAAATGAATGTGTCGCACACGATATCGGCAACCCAGTTCTCTTCTGGAGTCGCAATGTGAAAGTCGCTCATCCACATTTCTATCGGTTTGATGGCCCGCCGGGATGTCTCCTTTTCGTGGGCACCAAAAGTTCGATGGTCCACAACTTTCGGGAGGAGTTTGGAATGCTGCTTCCACGCGGGGAAGGCCTCTTCGACGAGAGCAACACGTGCCTCGGGAACAAGACGCAGAACGGTCGCAAAGAACTTTTCGCGGGCATTATCCACAAGCGCGACCGGATATGATTTCTTCGATTGGGCCATAGCGAGCACCTCACGGTCCCGAAAGATGATCACCCTTCATCAGTCTATAGCCACAGGAAGAAAAATGAAGTCATTTTTGGACACTTTTAAGGGGATAATGTTATATTGGAGTGCATCCAACGTTCAACCTATTGTTTATATTCATTCATTGGCGATCCAGGGAGAAGGGGAAAGGTAATTCAGAGGTATTTCAGGTCAGTGTGGGGCTTTCCCAAAGAACGGAATGTACATCCGCTTTAGCAGAGCCATGAAGTTTTTCACTTGTCTTTTCCTTTCGCGCAATTAACCAATTAGTAATTCTCTCGCCAAGATACATACCAATATAAATACCTATACCTGCGAGAAGAACCCAACAGAAGATAATTACTGTATTAAGAACTATCGTTAGAAAGAATACTAAAGCTTCCATTTATATTACTCCTGGCAGTAATCGGGACCATCTTCGACCACTACACAACCGTTAGGACAGGGAGTCAGAACATGGTTTGAGTCATCAAATCCACAAACAGGACTATCTCCAGGACCATCAAGAGTACACTGAGGATTTGAATAAACTATTAAATAAGTCATATCAGGCAAACAATGAGGAATAGCAGCCCAACTACAATCATAATTTACACAAGGGTCGTTACACTTAGCTTCGTTATCAATTGAATCAATAACACAATCTCCTTCCCACTCGTCGGCCGTACAATCATGAGCAACAGTTGAATAATTACATTCCCCTGCTGTACAAGTAGCTTCACCTGTATATTCGATAAATTGTGTGCCGTCCTCAGAACAGAAACTGTCCGGAGGATCGTCACAGATCCCATCCCCAGAGCAGTCGGTATCGATGTCACCGTCTGTGTCAGAATCTGAGTCCGAATCAGTAGAGCCGTCGGGATCTCCCGAGTCGGGCGAACCAGAACAAGCCCACACCACCGCCGCCAGGGCAAACAGTAGCCACTTCATGGAGCACCTCTCCTTGTTTTCCAGAATTGTTTCCATTATACGACCCCCGAAAGACCTATAACACCATATTATATTAGGCGTTTTCCGAAGAAAGTAAAGCCGTATCGTTCCGGCTAATGGCGACCAACGAGGAAGTCCTGGCCGGAATTGGCAGACGAATAGCCGAGATACGGACCAACCGGAACCTGACCCAGGCGCAAGTTGCCGAGGCCATCAATATCGGAGTGCAGTACCTACAGATCGTCGAGGCAGGAAGACAGAACCTCACGATCTCTACCCTGAACCGCCTGGCGGTCTTCCTCCCCGGTCGACAGTTGAAAAGCGGCCAGTGAAAGACAGGTCAAAAGCGGCCAGTCGGGCCGGGACCTGATCTGGGATCGATCTACTTCTTCTTCTCCTCGTGTTTCAAGCCCGCATGTTTGGTTCGCCAGCTTTTAGGGCCGCAGCGCAGGACGTGTCCGTGGTGGAGGAGGCGGTCGAGCATGGCGGAGACGGCGGCGGTGTCGCCGAGGAGCTTGCCCCAGTCCTCGACCGGACGATTGGAGGTGACGAGCGTGCTGGCGCGCTCGTAGCGGCGCATGATCAGCTCGAGCAGGTCCTCGGCGGCGCTGTGCGGGAGCTTGCGCAGGGCGGTATCGATCTCGACGAGATTCATGGGGACTCCTCCTGGTGCGAGGTCATCCGCTGGACGACGTCGCGGTAGTGGGTCAGCTCGCGGATGAGCGGGTCGACCTGGCGGACGGAGATCGGGGGCTCGGCGAAGCGGTCGAGGTAGGCGCGGACGCAGCGGTAGGTGGGCGCGCCGGCGTCGAGGGCGGCGGCGCAGGCGCGGTCGGTCTGGTCCGGGCCGTGCTTGCGGACGAGGGAGAGGACGCCGAGGATGCCGCGGACGCCGGTCTCGCCGTACTGGGCGTGGACGCGGGCGCACAGCTCGCCGATGGCGGTCCCGGCGACGCGCGCCCGTTCGAGGAGCTGGAGTGTGGAGCGCGGGGTGCGCGCGGGCCGGTCCTCCTCGCGGACGCGGTAGCCGCCCGGCTTCTGGCGCGTGTGCTCGCGCAGCAGCGTGTGGGAGCGCGGGTCGATGAGGCGGACGCAGATCGAGTCCCACTGGACGATCACCTTGCGGCCGATCCAGCCGGGCGGCGCGCCGTAGTAGGCGCGGTCGACCTCGACGGCGCCGTCGACGTGCACGGTGCGCTCGCCGAAGCGGTAGTAGCGGAAGGGGAGCGCGGGCAGCGGCTGGAGGTGCGGCCTCTCCTCGGCGTACATGGCACTCACCTGGCGCTTGGTCGTGCCGTGGATGCGCGTGTCGGCCCAGCGCTCGCTCCAGTGGTCGAGGTGGGCCTGCGCCGCGTCGAGCGTCTCGAATCGCTGCCCCTTGATCGCCGTGTTCTGCGTGTGGCCGACGTCGGACTCGACCTTGCCCTTGCGGTCCGGGTGGCGGACGCGGCACGGCAGCGCCACGACGCCGTAGTGCCCGAGCACGTCGCGGTAGAGCGGGTTGAGCGCGGGGTCGTAGACGTCCGGCTTGAGCACTCCCTCCTTGAGGTTGTCGAGCACCACCACGCGTGTCGAGCCGCCGAGCCTTCGAAACGCCTCCTCGTGCAGCTTCGCCCAGATCTCGGCGCTCGAGCGGAAGGTGAGCAGCCGCACCGCCTTGCGGCTGTAGCCCAGCGTCATCAGGAAGAGCCGCGTGCGCTTGTACTTGCCCGTGTC
>JALNZK010000121.1 GCA_023229365.1 Pseudomonadota bacterium
GGCGTAGTCCCACGCGGTGGTGGGCGACGGGATCGTGACGCGGTGGATCGTGAACGGTTCGCCGTCCATGTTGAGCGCCGCCCCCATGACGGCGACGTTCGCCTCGACGACGTCGTCGGCTTGATCCGTGGGGCTGCCGGAGGTCGCCGCCGGAAAGTCGATCATCAGGATGTCCGTCGGCGTGAGCAGCTTCGCGTACATGTCGACATGGCCGGTGCCGGTGTTCGGCGGCGGCGTGAGCCAGATGACCTGCTCGCAGCCCAGGTAGTCGGCGAGGATCTCCTCCACCTCGCCGATCGTGTCGGCGTCCGGGTTGCCGACGTCCCAGTTGTCGTCCGCGATGTCGTTGGAGAGGATGCACGTGCCGTCCCCGTCGGTCTGGAAGTTCCCGCCCTCCATGAAGAGCGCCACGTCGTCGTCGGGCGTGTGATCCGTGCCCTCGAGCCCGTAGCGCGTGATGCCGAGCTGCGTCGCGAGGTAGTTCGGCACGTCGTCGTCGCGCCAGCGGGAGTCGTAGTAGTGGAGGTCTGCGAACGCGAGGTGTCCGTCGATCCCGCCCTCGTAGACGCTGATCGGGCCGAAGTCGCGGGCCCAGCGCGCGTCGAGCCCGTTCAGCGGCTCGACCACCACGGCGCGGGACATGTCCACGCCCATGCCGGCGAAGTACGCCTCGGACGTCGATGCCGAGCCCTCGGTGAGGATGATCGCCGGCGCGCCGTCGGGCTGCGTGCCTTGGATGATCATGTCGAGCAGCATCGACGACGTGCTCCAGTCGCCCTCCGAGACGACGAACGCCGCGACCGGCTCGAACTCCGCGGGCACGCGGTAGCCGGCGGCGGGCGGCGCCGGGAGCGGTCCCGGGAACTCCGGAAACGGCCTCTCCGGAGCGGGCGAGCGCTCGGCGGCGGTCCGCCACGCCGGGAGTGCGCCGTCCCGGATCGCGGCCTCCTTCTGGCCGAGGACCGAACGATCCGTGTGCCGGACCTGGGCCTGGACCGTCGTCGCTGCAGCCGACAACCCGATCGCGAGCGCGGCGATGATCAACCTTTGCATGGGTGCACCTCCCTGTGGCGATGGCTCGCCCCGTCAGAAAGAGAAGACCAGGCCGATCAGGCTCTCCTGCGCCCCTCTGCGGCCGGCCGTCGCGCAGCCGCAGCCGTCGTCGACAACGCCCCCGGGGACGTCCGCGTCGTCCGTGTCGGTGTCGGTGTCACCGTCCGAGTCCGTGTCCGAGTCGGAGTCGGAATCGGAATCCGAGTCCGAGTCGGAGTCGGTGTCGGAGTCGGTATCGGTGTCGGTGTCCGAGCACGCGGAGGTGTCGAACTGGCAGCCGGGCGTCGTGCACGCGAGCGCCCCGTCGCCCAGCCCGAGCGTCGCGCACGTCTCGCCGTCGAGATCGGCGCCGTCGCACTGCTCGAACAGGAGCTCGTCGATCTGCTCGTTGCCGCACGCCGAGGAGATCTGCATGGTCGTGCAGTGCACGGAGCCGCCGAGCGCGTAGATGTCGGTCGAGTCGATCCCGTAGACGGTATAGTCCGAGCCGAGCACGGATTCGTACGCGTCCTGGGCCGGGCCGTCGTAGGTCGTGCTGTCGTACGTCGGCATGAGCACGACGTGGTTCAGGATCACGGAGTTCGTGTACGTGGCGTAGTTCCAGGCGTAGGTCAGCCCCGGGATGGTGACGCGGTGGATCGTGAACGGATCGCCGTCCATGTTCGTCGCCGCCTCCATGATGTCGACGTTCGCCTCGATGATCGTGTCCGCCTGCGTGGTCTGGGTGCTGGGCGAGGCCGTCGGGAAGTCGATCATGAGGATGTCGGTCGGCGTGAGCAGCTTCGCGTACATGTCGACGTGGCCCGTGCCCGTGTTCGGCGGCGGGGTGAGCCAGATGACCTGCTCGCAGCCCAGGTAGGCCGCGAGGATGTCCTCGACCTCGGCGACCGTGTCCGCGTCCGTGTTGCCCTGGTCGTCGTTGTCGTCGTCGATGTCATTCGAGAGGATGCACGTGCCGTTGCCGTCGGTCTGGAAGTTGCCGCCTTCCATGAAGAGCATGACGTCGTCGTCCGGGGTGTGATCCGCGCCCTCGAGGCCGTAGCGCGAGATGCCGAGCTGCGTCGCGAGGTAGTTCGGGACGTCGTCGTCGGCCGGCCGGGAGTCGTAGTAGTGGAGGTCGGCGAACGCCAGGTGCCCGTCGCCCCCGCCTTCGTAGAGGCTGATCGGGCTGAAGTCGCGGGCCCAGCGCGCGTTCAGGCCGGCGGTCGGCTCCATGACGTGGACGCGGTCGAGATCCACGCCCTCGGCCTCCAGCGCGGCCTCCGTGGTGCCGACCGATCCCTCTGTGAGCACGATCGCCGGGGCGCCGTCGGGCTGCGTCCCGTTGAGCACCATGTCGACGAGCATCGTCGACACCCCCCAGTCGCCCTCGGAGACGATGAACGCCGCGACCGGCTCGAACTCGGCGGGCGCGCGGTAGCCGGCGGCGGGCGGCGCCGGGAGCGGTCCGGAGGTCTCCGGGAACGGCATCGAAGGAGCGAGCGAGCGCTCGGCGGAGCTCTGCCACGCCGGGAGCGCGCCGTCCCGGATCGCGGCCTCCTTCTGGCCGAGGACCGAACGATCCGTGTGCCGGACCTGCGCCTGGACCGTCGTCGCTGCAGCCGACAACCCGATCGCGAGCGCTGCGATGATCAACCTTTGCATGGTTACCTCCCTCGGGCGCCGGCGCGCCCGGCGGCATCGGTTTCAATCAAGGTGATGGTACCTCAGAAGGGTCAGGAAGGGTCACCCGTTCCGAACTCGGCGATCTCGCGTTTCATTCAAAATTTTCCATCGTCGGGTAAAACCGATTGACACCGAAGGTGACTCGCGCGTTTTTTAAACGTCAGGATTCGCGTTTTCAACATCACCGCAAGGAGGAACGAAATGACTCGGAGAATCGGGCTGCTGCTCATCGCCGTCCTCGTCCTGTCCACGGCCGGTTGCGGGGGGCCGTTGATGCTGAAGCACTCTCCGCTCACGGCGTCCGCCCAGGCGGCCACCCCGGTCGCGCTGGTCATCAAGGACGCGCGCGCGCAGGAGTTCGGCGGCGGCAACGACCTCGCCATCGGTCGGTTGCGGAATCTGGGCGGCGCGTCCAAGCCGTTCAATGCTGGGAACAGCGTGACCGGCGCTTTCAAGGCCCTGTTCACGGACGCGCTCGCGGCCGGCGGCTTCCAGGTCGTCGACGGCAGCCCGGTCCAGATCGAGGTCGACATTAGCACGTTCTTCATGGACGGGTACGTCGGGTACAAGATCGACTCGAAGATCGATGTGCGCGTCGTCTCAGGCGGCGCGGTCGTCCACCAGGCGCCGATCGCCGAAGTGGTCGCCTTCACGTACAACGTCCCGGGCGACCTTCCCGAGGCGTTCGATCAGATGATGGACAAGATCGCCCAGGACGCCGTTGCCATCTTCAATAGCGCCGAGGTTCGGACCGCGATCGCCCCGCAGTAACGCCGAGGTTCAGCCCGGATCGCGGCCTGCCTCTGCCCGAGCAGCGCGCGCTCCGTGCGGTTCTGCCGGATCGGCGGGAATAGGGCTTGTGGCCATCCGGAACGCACGTCAAAATTCGGTGCATGAAATACGAGACGATTCTGTATGAGAAGCGGGGAGAGGTGGCGATAGTGCGCCTCAACCGGCCGGAGCGCATGAACGCCGTGGTCGAGCGGATGTACCTCGATCTCACGGACGCACTCTCGGTCGCCGAGGTCGACGCCGGGTTGCGAGCGGTGATCCTCACGGGCTCGGTCAGGGTGAGGGACGGCGTCGAGAAGCAGGCCTTCTGCGCGGGTGCCGACCTGAAGAAGCACGACAGCGGCGATCGGTCGCACGCCGACAAGCGGGCCTATATCATGCTCGCCCACGAAACCGCGAGGCTGCTCTACGACTTCCCCAAACCGGTGATCGCCGCCGTCAACGGCCCGGCGCGCGGTGCCGGTGCGGAGATGGCACTGTGCGCCGACTTCATCCTGATGGCGGACTCCGCAACCATCGCGTTCACCGAGACCGGGCTCGGCACCTTCGTCGGCGGCGGCTCCACCCGTCACCTGCCGCGGTTGGTGGGCCCGGCCCGGGCCAAGGAGCTGATCTACACCGGCCGCGTCGTCTTCGGTCCCGAGGCGGTCGCGATGGGGTTGGCTCTCGAGAGCTGCCCGGTGGACCGGCTGATGGGGCGCGCCATGGATTTGGCCGGTGTCGTCGCGAGCAAGGCGCCGCTCTCCATCCGGCTCGCGAAGAAGCGGCTCCAGCAGCCGGCCGCGCTCGATCTCGACTCTGTCCTGCACCTGGAGGCGGAGGCGATCCTCTCGTGCATGGACACCGAGGACTGGCGCGAGGGGATCAGATCGTTCGCGGAGAGAAGAGAGCCGAGGTTCACGGGAAAGTGAGGCGGATGATGGGTCTCGACAGGGTATTCAACGCTCGGTCCGTGGCCGTGGTCGGCGCGTCGAAGGACGAGAAGAAGCGGGGCTATCAGGCGATCAAGGCATTGCTGGACGGGCGCTACGAGGGGGATATCTATCCCGTCCACCCCAGCGAGGAGCGGGTCCTGGGCCTGAAGTGCTACCCCAGGCTCTCCGATATCGACGGGCCGGTCGATCTCGCCCTGATCACCACGCCGGCCCATACGATTCCGGGGATCATCGAGGAGTGCGGCAAGAAGAAGGTGGCGGGCGCGGTGATCATCGCCGGCGGGTTCGGCGAGCTCGGCGGCGAGGGCAAGAAGCTGCAGACGAGAATCGTCAGGATCGCCCGGGAGGCCGGCGTCCGCATGGTGGGCCCCAACACCAGCGGCATGATCAGCGTCCACAACAACATGAACCTGGTGGGGCTCTCCGACATCCCCCGCGGGGACATCGCGCTCATCTCGCAGAGCGGCAACATGGCGCTCGCCCTCATCACCGAGGCCCGGATCAAGAGCCAGAAAGGGTTCTCGTACTACTTCGGGGTGGGCAACGAGGCCGACCTCAAGTTCCACGAGTACCTGGAGTTCCTCACCGCCGACGACAAGACGCGAGCGATCGTCATGTACGTCGAGGGAATGACCGACGGCCGCAAGTTCCTGCAGCAGGCGTACGAGACGACCGCGAAGAAGCCGATTGTCCTCCTCAAGAGCGGTCGCTCCATCAAGGGCGCCAAGTCGGCCGGGTCTCACACCGGAGCGCTGGCCGGGATCTCGGAGGTGGCCAGGACCGCGTTCCGCAGGGCCGGGATCACGGTGGTCGAGAACTCCGACGAGCTGTTTCCGGTGACCGAGGCGCTGGCGAGCCTGCCTCCCTTGAGGAACAACAAGGTGGCCATCCTGGCCGACGGCGGCGGGCACGCCACCATCGCAGCGGACATCCTCACCGAGTACGGGGTAGAGATACCGCGGCTCAAGAAGCGGACGCGCGAGAAGCTTGCCGAGGTGCTGTCTCCCAACGCGTCGCTTGTGAACCCCATCGACGTGGCGGGCAGCACCGACTCCGATCCCTCGGTCTTCGCCGAATGTGCCCGCATCCTCCTGGACGACGAGCAGATCGGCGGGCTGCTGCTCGTGGGGCTGTTCGGAGGCTACGGCATCCGGTTCGCCGACAGGCTCAAGTTCATGGAGGAGGATGCGGCCCACCAGTTGGGCAAGCTCGTCAAGAGAACCGGCAAGCCCGTCGTCGTCCACAGCCTCTACAACTTCGCGCGCCCGCACTCCCTCGATCTGCTGAGGTATTACAGTGTCCCCGTGCACGACTCGATCGACATCGCCTGCAAGTGCTTCTCGGCCCTGGGCGAATACGGCCAGTTCCTCGACTCCCGCCACAAGCGGCACAACTTCGTGTTCAACTGGGGGCACAAGGCGAACGATGAAGCGAAGGAGATCATCGAAGGCGCCTACGCCGACGGGCGGAGCTCGCTGCTGGAGCACGAGGCCAAGCGCGTGCTCCGGCTCCATGACGCGCCCGTCTCCGACGACAGGCTGGCCACGAGCGGGGAGAAGGCGGCCCGATTGGGCTACGACATCGACCGGCCGGTGGCGATGAAGATCGTCTCGCCCGACATCCTGCACAAGAGCGAGGCCGGTGGGGTGAAGCTGGGGATTACCAGTCCCAAGGAGGCGAGGGAGGCGTACAAGCTGATCATCAAGAACGCCAGGAAGTACAAGCCGAACGCCGACATCAGGGGCTGCCTGATCTCCCCCATGGCCGAGAGCGGGGTGGACGTGATCATCGGCACGAAGATCGACCAGCAGTTCGGGCCGGTGATCATGTTCGGCATCGGCGGCATTTTCGTGGAGGTGCTGAAGGACGTGGTCTTCAGGGTGCTTCCCCTCTCCAGGGAAGCGGCCAGGCGCATGATCTCCGAGATCAGGTCGGCGCCGATCTTCAACGGTTTCCGCGGCAAGCCGCCGATAGATCAGAACGCCATCGTAGAGTTGCTGATGATCGTTTCGGAGATCATCGAGGCCTATCCGGAGATCTGCGAGATCGATCTCAACCCCGTGATCGTCCGGCAGCAGGGCCTGTCCATCGTCGACGCCCGGATCATCCTGAAGGAGAGCAGGCCGGGCTGACGCCGAGCCGGAGAGCCAAGGGGCTCATGGAGGACGGTATGAAGAAGAAGAGCGGTACCCTGTTCGAGCCGAGGCGGTTCGACCGTATCCGCCTGTGGAAGGGGGTGGACGAGCAGCAGTGGAAAGATCCGCGCTGGCAGTTGCAGAACTCGATCCGCGACGTCGAGCAGCTCAGGAAGGTCATCCACCTGAGCGCCTTCCAGCAGCGAGAGATAGCCCGAACCGTGGAAACGCTGCGTTCCCAGGGGAAGCAGCCCCTGCGCATCACCCCCTACTACGCCTCGCTCATGCAGGCCGATCCTTTTCATCCGGAGATGCTGCCCGGCGAGAAGTCGCACGACAGGCTCGATCCCATCTTCTGGCAGAGCGTGCCCACGCCGGCCAACCTGATGTTCCCCGACACCGGCATCGAGGGCTCGATGGGCGAGAGCTCGCGCAGCTTCGGCGCGGCCTACCAGCGCTACCCCAACCGCGTGGCCCTCTTCGTGGCCCAGAACACGAGCTGCGCTTCGTACTGTGTGCACTGCCAGCGGGCCAAGTCCCTGGACAACACGGTGGAGGTGAACCGCGCGGAGATCGACCGGGGGCTCTTCTACATCGGCCTCAACCACAACATCAACGAGGTGTTGGTCACCGGCGGCGACGCGCTGATGGTGAGCCGCCAGCGTCTGCAGTACGTGTTGGAGGAGCTGAGCCGCATCGAGCACCTGCACGTCATCCGCGTCGCCACCCGCGTCCCGGTGGTCCTGCCCATGGCCGTGACCGACGATCTGCTGGAGCTGATCAAGGCGTCGGCCAACCGCTACTCCGGGCGTAACGAGAAGTACGTGTACTTCATGACCCACATCAACCACTACCAGGAGATCACTGCCGATCTGGCCGCGGCCGTGCAGCGGATCCGTGCACACGGCTTCACCGTGCGCAACCAGACCGTGCTGCTGAACCATGTCAACGACTACTACCGGACGCTGGCCGAGACGTTCCGCCGCATGTTCTGGATCGGCGTCCACCCGTACTACCTGCTGCAGTGTCACAAGGAGAGGGGCATCGTCCATTTCATCACCCCCATCCAGATCGGCAAGCTCTACATGAAGCACCTGCAGGGCTGGATGTCGGGCATCACCGTCCCCAAGTACGCCGTCAACGTGGAGGGCGGCGGCGGCAAGGTCCTGTTGATGCCCAGCGGCCACGACACCCTGAACCTCGGCGCCCCCATCGACTCCAAGATCTCGGAGAGCTTCGCCGCCGTGACCACCTGGGACGGCAGGGAGATCGTCCGCTACGAGGCGCTGGGACGGGCTTCGCGCGGCGAGTTCGAAGAGGCCGTGAGGATCATGGACGCCTTCATCGGCCGCCCCGGAGCGTTCCTGCCGCGGGTGATCATCGTCGACGAAGAAGGCCGGCACCTGGAGACGACCAACCGCACCAAGCTGCCCAGCCTCGAGAAGATGAAGAAGGCGCGGCTGATGGACTACGAGGTCATGGACGACGGCATGCCGCTGACCAACCCCGCCGACATCGCCGACGAGCTGGAAGAGAAATTCCGCCGCTCGAAGTTCGTCTCGTCCTGAGCGCGCCAGAGTCTAGTGTCGCTGGTAGATCGAGAACATCCCGACGTAGAGGTAGCCGAGCAGGAACAGCACGAGGAACGGGATGGAGACCCAGTGGCCGCCGCGGATGGCGACGGCGATCGTGGCGACGAAGTACGCCGCGAACAGGAGCTCGAGCAGCGGCACGAGCCCCTTCTTGGCGCGGTACGAGGTCTTGGCCCAGCCGGTGCGCTCGTTCTTCATGCCGTGCTTGGCCGTGCGCACGAACGGCGTCTCCAGCCCGAAGATCCCCTCGAGCACCGCCTTGGCGTTGTTGATCGACAGGCCGATGCCGAGCGACATGAGCAGCGGGAGCTTCGCGATCGCCTTCCAAGTCCCGCCGTAGAGCTGCTTGTGCGCGACGACGTAGAACGTCCCGATGGAGACCGTCGTGCCGAAGAACAGCGGCAGGTCGATGAGCAGCACCTCGCGCCAGCCGTGGTGCGTGCGGACGAGCAGGTTCGGCAGGAGGAGCAGCGCGAGGAAGATCATGAGCAGGTACGCGAAGTTGTTCGTGAGGTGGAAGAACGCCTCCAGCTTGACCTTGAACGGGACGTCCGACTTGAGGATCGTCGGCAGCATCTTGCGGCAGACCTGGATGGAGCCTTTGGCCCACCTGTGCTGCTGCGACTTGAAGCTCGCCATCTCGACCGGGATCTCGGCCGGCGCGGTGATGTCGGGCAGGTAGATGAACCTCCAGCCCTTGAGCTGCGCCCGGTACGAGAGGTCCATGTCCTCGGTGAGCGTGTCGTGCTCCCAGCCGCCGGCATCGGCGATCGCCTTGATGCGCCATATGCCGGCCGTGCCGTTGAAGTTGAAGAAACGGCCCGAGCGCTGCCGCGCGCCGTGCTCGATCACGAAGTGTCCGTCGAGCATGAGCGACTGGATCCGCGTGAGCATCGAGTACTGCCGGTTGAGGTGATCCCAACGCGCCTGGACCATGCCCACCCCTTCGTCCGAGAAGAAGTGCACCGTGTCGCGCAGGATGTTTGTCGGCGGCACGAAGTCCGCGTCGAACACCGCGACGAGCTCGCCCTTGGCCGTTCGCAGCCCGTTCTCGAGAGCGCCGGCTTTGTAGCCGGTGCGATCCGTTCGATGGATGAGGCTGATCTGGAAGCCGCGCGCCGCGACCTCCTCGGTCTTGGCCCGCGCGATCTCGGTCGTGTCGTCGGTCGAGTCGTCGAGCACCTGGATCTCGAACAGGTTCCGCGGGTAGTCGAACTCGACGACGGCGTCGATGAGGCGCCCGCAGACATACCGCTCGTTGAACAGCGGCAGCTGCACCGTGATGAACGGCAGCTCTTCCTCGCCGTAGATCCGCTTCGGTTTCGGAATGTGATCCTTGGTTTTGAAGAAGAGATAGACGAGCATGCTGCGGTGGAACCCGTAGATCGCGAGCAGGCCGAGGATCGACAGGTAGCAAACGATGAGCGTGTTCTCGAGCATGGGTGGCCTCCGCGCCTTGTCCGGTTTCCGTTGCCCGCGCGTTCAGTGCGGGGCGGATGGCCATTCGTAGGAGATCTAATTGTTTGAGTTGTCATCGAATTGTCATCGTTTGACGCGAGTTGTCTGCGGCGGCCAACTTGGCGAAAGAAGGGGAGAAATGGACGGAGTGGACGGGGTGGACGGAGTGGACGGGGAGGGGGA
>JALNZK010000122.1 GCA_023229365.1 Pseudomonadota bacterium
TCGCGTGCCGTCAAACGCTGAACCGTGATAGGAATCGGAGCGGCCTCGGGGCCTGGGTCATCCTCGTGAGAAACCCTGGGTCATCCTCGTGAGAAGTGACAGCGAAGCGGATGCGAAGAGCAGGGATAATAATGCTTTCAATAGGTATCCCGATAATGGTCTGTAGCGCAGTCGCTCTCGGGGCGGGCACTGGGATTCTTCAGTATGACACGGACTCAGGAGGGAGACCAAGCAACGCAGCGATGATTCTAACTTTCGCCGGGGGTGGCGTGTTGCTCGCAAGCCTCCCCATCGTTTTTATTGGCGGAGACAAAAGAAGAAAAGGAAATAGGTGGAAAAAGAGTCTTGAAGAGCTACTTGTCTACCGGCAGAAAGTCCCATTGAGCAGCGGGTGGGTTCAGCCAAATCCGTAGGAAGTTGAAACCGGCCCGACCTTGTCCAAGTGGCGGGGTAGAACCAGGAGGTGGCAATGACGTCGATAACTCGTGTGGGGTTGGCTGGTGCTCTACTGTGCCTTTTGGCCCTCCCGGTTTCCTGCGCCGCGCCGAGATACGTCAGCGTGTACAAGTCGGTCACGACTGTCATCAACGGCAGAGAGGTGACCTGGGATGGCAGCGACAACAGATCGGCGAAGGGCGGGTACAACCAAGAGACCTTGAAGGAGATGCTCAAACAAGCCCAACTCGACCCGCTGCGGTTGTCTATCAACGTCTTCCAGGATAATAGAAAATGTGGGCATGGTTCCTCATCCGTAACCATTCGCGGGACCTTCGAGTACATGGGGATGAAAGGTGCTTTCGACATGGAACGAGAGGTCAGACACCATGTGGGATCCGCCACCCCGTCGATCAAACGGAATCACTCTAAGTGCAACTTCGTCGCGTCCGAGGCCATCGTTCTTGGTATAGCGAAGGCGATCCGCCAATTGCCAGCCCCCGCACCGGCCCCCGCGTACCAGCCGCCGGCCATGCTGGCCCCGGCACCGGTTTCCGCGATCCCGCCGCCAGTCACACCCCCGCGGTAGTAGACGATCGATTCCCTCCCCGGTATCTTTTCCACGATGCCCACGCCCGACGAGATCGTCGCCCTCTACCAGCGCCAGTCGCACCGCCGCTTCCAGTGGTTCGTGATTTCCGTGGCCGTCGGCCTCGTCGCCGCAGTGTCGTGGAAGCTGTCGGGCCTCATCCACGAGGTGTGGCGCGCTCGGCGGGAGCTGCTGGAGAGGCGGCGGGAGGGACGGTAGCGAGCGGGCCCCATTCTACTCGTCCTCGCCAGAATGGGCCTGCGCTGCCTTAGCACGGTAGACTCTCATATTCGCGGCCCTCTTGCACCGCAGCGTGCAGTAAACGGCACGATCACTTGACTGCCAGAAAAAGCGTTCGCACTTGCTACAGCGGGCAAGGTCGCCTTCTTTTTGAGTGAGATCGATCAGCGCCATCATCGCGAAGGTCCCGAGCAAAGACGTTGTGTGCCAGCGCATGTTGTAAGTGCCATCAGCCGCCAGTTCGAACGTCGTCGAGACTCTTGATACCAAGTAGTCCATGGCCTTCATTCTCTGATCGAAATCATCCGGATCGTCGTACTCGACCGGCCGTGCCTTGTCTCGCTTTGCCTTGCGCTCTAGCTTAGCTTTCCACTTTTCCGAAGAGCGGCTGCGATGTTCGAATAGAGCCTCGACGGTAGTCTTCAGCAGGAACGCTGCGTCGAGAAAGCGCTCCACGGGCTCACCGTATTCGTTCCAGAAAGGTTCAGACGCAAGCGTGAATCGCGAGTTCGACCAAGCGTCGAACGCGTTCATACGAGGAAAGTAACGTTCCCATTCGCTCGGTGGGCCGTGCGGTTTTTGAAGGTTTTTCCCGGGCCGTTCCATTCTCCATCCCCTGAGGTCCTGCGGCGTCCTTGATACTTTTTCGACGACAGCGAACGGAATGACAGCTTCGGACATGTCTAGTTTCTGGACGCCCCAGCTGCGTCCCCCCTCTCGGGAGTGACAAAAAACCCCGTTGCCACCTGTTTCGCCACGATCCAGACCGAGTTGCACGAAAACGAGTTCATGAAGCAAGACACCGAGGAGGCCATGGTGACAGCACCAGTCGATGATTAGTTTTTCGGTGTTCTTTCTTAGCGCGTCCTTACGTTTTGCTCCCGCTTCCAGCGCCTGTATCTTTTCGACGAGGTCGAACAGGGAGAAGTAGGGACGGCTGTCGCGATAGGGCATCGCACGCTGGGACAGCACGGGTTCCCCCGCTTCCGTTGGCCTGTGGCCCTTCCAAGGATCGTATGACTCCTGCTGTGTGCTTACGGTCGGGCAGATGCAGCCGTTGATGATTTCGTAACCGCCGAAGCGCACCCATTCGCCCGTCCGAAAACCCGATTCTCGTTGCTCCATGTTTCACCTCATGTAGTACCCCGAGTTAACTTTGACAGTATAACAACGGCGCAGTAGTGTCAAGCTGTCGGCGAGAGCCGCGCGAGCCTCCTACCAGGACAGCCTGGTAGGGGCTCCACCCAAATAAGTCACGCCGCACTAGGTACGCGGCAGTTGGGTTGTGCGCGGTGTTTTCGCGGCTGGGTGGCGCAGGGTTCGGTCTCGCATCGACTGGGTGGAGGTAATGCTCGCATGAATTCGCACGCGGATTTTTTCTATTCGCTTCAAGTCGCCGTGGAGGCCCGAGAGGGGACACCTCAAGGGCGCGAGATCCTCTTCAGGTGCCCGTACCCGGGCCACACCGACGCCAGTCCGTCAGCGTCGTTTCACCCTGTGACGAGTGAGTTCTTCTGCCCGGTGTGTCAGAAGGGCGGCGGACCACTCCAACTCGCTGCGCTGCTCGGGCTGAAGCTGCCTCCGGGGATCGCGAGCAGGGTTGGCAAGCGCACTCTTTCCGGCCTCTGGGCCTACCGCGATGCTGATGGCGAGGTACTCGGCTACGAGGCTCGTTATGACTGACAAGCAGGGAGCCAAGAACGCCAAGATCTCCATCCCGTATTTCCACAAGGACGCCGATGGTCACTTCAGTATGGGGGGGCCCGGTGAGCCTCGGCCGTTGTACGCGGGGGACCGCCTCGCACGGGACAAGGTCTCGATAGTTATTGTCGTAGAGGGGCCCAAATGCGTCACCATCATCGAGCGCCTCGGTGGACTCGGCACCTGTTCGTGGGGCGGTGCGGGGCAGGCGACGAAGACCGACTGGTCGCCCCTCGCCGGGCGAGACGTACTGATCTGGCCTGACAACGACCCTGCCGGGCACAAATACGCGAGCGATGTCGCCAGCAAGCTGCAGCAACTCAATCTGCCCGCGTCAGTAACCTTCGTAGACGTCGCGAAACTCGCGCTGGCGGCGAAGGGCGACGTCGCAGACTGGCTCGCCGCGCACCCGGGAGCCACGCTCCACGACGTGCTCGCGCTGCCGCGTGTTGATGCGCCCGGCGATCCTGACGTCGACGCCGACGCCGACGCACATGAGCGCGTTCCGATCATTTCTCTCGGCGACCTGATCGACAGCGGCGTGAAGGACCCCGAGTGGCTGATCGAGGGTTTCGTCCCGGCGCACGCGCGGATGTTCATCGCCGGACAGCCCAAGAATGGGAAAAGTTGGCTCGCGTTGTGCCTCGCCGTCGCGATCCTCAGCGGCAAACCGTTCCTCGGCGAGTCTACAAAGGATACTCCCTCATGAGCGCGGGGAAAAACAACGCGAAGATCCTGTACCTCTTCGCGGAAGGCTCGCGCGCCTCCGTTGTGCGGCGTCTGACCTGGGTGTGCAACGGCTACGGAGTGTCGGTGGATTCCATTCGGGATCGGCTGCTGTTGTCGCCACATCCACGAATCTCCCTCGACCAATCGGACGACATCGAAGCTCTCAGGGCGGCCATCGAGGGCATCGGCGAACACCTCGTCATGGTGATCCTCGATCCACTTTCCGAGCTGCACGTCGGCGGCGAAAACGAGCGCGATCAGATGGCGCCGATCCTCGCCGCGCTTCGGCAGATGTCTGCCGCCATGGGCTTCACCATCGTCCTCATTCATCACTCCCCCAAGCCCGACAATCAGAACAGATTCAGTCCTCTTCGCGGCTCCGGTGCGTTGCGAGCATGGCACGATGCGATGCTGTACTTCGCGCCCGCAGACGTCGCGACTACCGCACGGAAACTCTATGGCGAGTTCCGCGACGCTGAATCTTTCAGAGGACTAGCGGTACGCCTGGAGGTTGATGAAGACGCTGAGATCGCACGCATCGTTCTCGATGACTACCCAGGTCCGACGAGCGAGTCCGCGCTCCATCGATACATCCTCGACCGTCTAGGCGACGAAGGTCCACTGATCCGCAACGTCCTGCGTTATCCACCGGGCCGACCCGCGATCAACAACACCACCCTCAACAAGGCACTCGCGGTTCTCCAGGAGCAGGGAGAGGTGCGCCCGCTCAGTGACGCGCGACGGGGTCAGAGGTGGGAGATCGTCCCCAGCGAGGAGGAGGGGGGCTCCTGATGGCTGCGAGGCGCATAAACACTGGCTTCTACGCCACTCTGAGGCGCTTGCGTACAAGCGTACAAAAGAAGCCGCGAAAATCGGAGGCTCTGTACTGTACGCAACGCTGTACGGACCACCGCTCGAAAAACACATCTGAACCAGCAACGGCGAGGGTTTCCGCCATCCGTACAACTTGTACGCACGGCCTGTACGCTCGCGTACGTACATGCGTACACGCCCTTTATAAGGGCGGTACGTGTCCGTACGCCCGTCCGACCGACGACTGGAAGACGACCTCGCCGGGATCCCGGCACATCCGAGACAACCGCAATACCGCGACGCCCCTCGTGGGCGCCGCCATTACCAGGAGAAAAGAAAATGAGTAAGAAGACGAAGCCCTCGAAGAAGACCAACTCCCGCAGGACCAGGAAGGCGACCACTACAAGGCGCCGACCGAAAAGCCTCGCCGGCAGTCAGCATCACGGGGAGCGCCGGTGGCTCATCGAGGGGCTGATCCGTTCGGAGGGCGTGTCGGTCATTGCGGGGCCGCCCAATTCCTATCGGACGTGGCTGGCGATCGATCTGGCCTTGGCGGTGAAGACCGGCGACACCTTCCTCGACCACCAGTCGTTTTCGTCTGCGGAATCGGAGGTTATCTTCGTCACCGACAACGTGCCGATTTCGACGATGGTTGGGCGCGCCCAGCACCTTGCCATGGGTCGCGAACTCCCCTCGCAGGGCGTCGCCGACTCGATCCGCTTCATCACGGGCCAGGACTTCCTGTCTCGGCTCCCCAAGCTCGGCGGCAAGAAGCGGTCGGAGAAGAAGGTCAGTCTGATCGTCATCGATGTCGAGCCCCTGCCCATGAAGCTTGAGAGGCACGAGGTCGAGAGCATGTTTGCCCGGATCGGTGAACTGCGGACGCTCTCCAACTACTACGGCGCGCCGATCGTGGTCGTGGGCACGATGCCCGACAACGAGGAGGCCGCCCCGCTGCTCTGGGCGAACAAGTCACTGTACGACACCGTGCTGACGATCGCTCCGTCTGGGACGGAGGACCTGCTCAACGGCAGCGCGCTCGTTGACGACGACATCTCGACCATTATGGATTTCGCGCTGGTCTTCCTGACGAGCGAGGACTCCGCAACGTTCCTTTCGTCATGGGACATTGCATCGGACGATCTGGACGGCGTGGACGCGGAGGACGCCGAGATCGCGGCGAGCCTGTAGTCATGAAGGCATCCGTGGGCAGACGGGAGTTGCGGGTGTTTGTCGAAGAGTGCCTCCGCGGCCGTCGGTCGAGGACCCGTACCCTCCGCGTCACAGCCTCG
Organism: Pseudomonadota bacterium; assembly: GCA_023229365.1. NCBI lineage: Bacteria > Pseudomonadati > Pseudomonadota > Pseudomonadota bacterium. The sequence continues at coordinate 5,800 of JALNZK010000122.1, forward strand.
GATGTCTACCGGGGCCGCTCGGCTTGGGCCATCGCCCAGGCCGAGCGGCTGCTTTTTGCCGCCCAGTACCACGCCGTGTGCCCGAGCGCCGAGACGATGGTGGGCGGCGAGCACAACGCGATCGGCGGCGTCGAGGAGAAAGCGACCAGTAAGGCTTGTTCTTTAACTTGGCCGGTCGAAGCACCGGCAGAGGGACGGTGAGTGATGTCGAAATGGCTGAACAACAAAAAGATGATCTGGAAGAAGGCCGTGAAGCCCTGCCACGCGCTGGCGTTCTGCCCCTACGGACCACTCGTGGAGGAGTTCCCGCTGCGAGACGAAGCCGAAGCCGTTTCCTGCGACGTATTCGGCCACGATTGCCCCATTTTTTATCATGCGGAGCCGTTCGCCGAGGACGAGCCCGCTGACTTAGTGGGGGAGATGCGGGCTTTCGCAAAAGAGATCAATGCCCACTTCGCCGCGAGCAAGAAGAGCGGGCGGAAGCACAAGGCGACGTGATCGACGTGCGGACCGAACAGCCGATCGAGGTAGTCGAACTGCGCGCAGTGCGCCCTGGCGACGAGTCGGCGGCGAACGTCGAGATCAAGCAGCTCCACGAGCTGAGAGAGCACGAGGTGCAGAAGTGATACAGGAAACTGGCTACACCGAGATCGTTCTGCGCGGCCCTGCGCAGCGCGAGCCCCAGGTGATCCCCATCCTCGTCGAGGGGCCGGACGGCGAACTGCAGCAGGTCAGCGAGATGGTCATCCGGACAGACCCCAACGCGACCAGGCCCGTGCGCATCCGGATGATCGACGACGACGGCGAGATCGACGTCACCGACCTCTTCATGGCCGGGCACCCCTCGATGATCCCGGAGGCCGCGTTTCACCGGCTGACGGAGCAGCTGTTGGGGAGGCGGTAGCTATGGACGTCGGCGAGCGGGAGCAGCTCTACGAGGGTGGAACGATGGTGGAGCAGGAGTCGGTGTGAGCACGGAGCGCCATATCGCTCCCGTCGGGCCACTCACGAGCTTCGGTGCCGAGCGCCCGCTCACGCCCGAGGAAGCGGCGGAGTACTGCCAGCAAACGGTGAAGACGATCTTGAACGCCTCGTCCAGGGGCGAGTTGAAGAACTCGGGGCGACGCGGTACTCCTCGATACTGGCTGGCCGACGTGCTGGCCTACCAACGAGGAGGTGCCGATGAGAGCCCAACGAATGAGGAGAGCGCGAGATGCGATTCCGAAAAGGAAAAGCCTACCGGGACGCCGCAGGCGGCGGAAGGTGGGTCGCCGTCTACTACGTCGACGGGCAGCGACAGCGGGAGCGAACGCAGTGCACGGACGAGGCTGACTTGGAAAGGTGTTTCGCACAGATCGAAGAGCGTGTCCGCGCGGCAAGCAGTCGCGGGCGCGATCCCGATCCGAAAAGGGAACTCGGGCAAACGGTGACCAAGTTCCTGGAGGCCAGCACCGCGCTGGCCAAGCCCACCCGAGAACAGTACCGAGGCATCCTCGGCAATTTCGTCGCCTTTACTGGCGCAAAGCGGAAGCTCGTCTCTCTCGACGCTGCCGACGTGGTCCGCTTCCTGGAAGAGCACAAGAGCACGGGAGTGCGTCCCGCCACGGTCGCGGCCGACCGCCGCGTTGTTCGTGCGTTCAGCTCTTGGTGCGAGCGGCTTGGTTACGTCGAGGCGTCGTTCGGCAAGGAGGTGAAGCCGATACGCGTGCCCAAGGTCCGCAAGCGTTACCTCCGGCGGCAACAGGTCGTCGCGTTCCTGAACGCCTGCTCGCCCGCGTTCTGGCCGATCGCCGTTCTCACAATCCTCTGCGGCTTCCGCCGCAAGGAGATCGTCAACTTGAAGTGGAACGACGTAAACCTCGACGAGGGCCTGATCCATTTCGTCCGCGCCAAGACGGACGACGAGCAGGAGATCCCGCTCCACCCGTTCGCGGTCGAAGTGTTGCGCTCGGTGGAGCGGATCAGCGAGTGGGTGTTCCCGATCACCGAGGACCACGTGATGAAGGACGGACAGATCGTCCGGCGCGGCGACAAGCGATCCGAGACGACGGGGTGGTTCCTCGAAAAGACGAAGCAGGCAGCGGCGGCGATTGGCATGCAGCCCGAGGAACTCGACTTCCACGGACTGCGAAAAACGTTCGCGTGTCTCGTGCAGGGCACGGGCCACGACATCCGGATGACCGGGCAGCTGCTCGGCCACGGACCCGGCAGCAAGGGTGCCGTCACCGATCTCTACGTGTTCGACGACGAGGAGCGGCAGCGCGCTGCGGTGGACGCGATCCGGGTCGACGGGATCGTTCGTCCGCTCAAGAAAATTGCCACAAAATTGCCACAGACGCTGCCACGGAATCAGGAGGTCAAACTAAGTGGTTGATTTGATTGTGGAGCTAAGCGGGATCGAACCGCTGACCTCCTGACTGCCAGTCAGGCGCTCTCCCAGCTGAGCTATAGCCCCAAAGAACCGCGCCGTCCGACGCGGACGCAGGTTTGTAGCAACCGCTCCCGGACGTGTCAAGGAGAGCTAGAACGAGAGCTAGAACGCGTCGGGATCCGCCGGCGGGGTCGGTGGCGGAGGCGGTGAGCCGGGCTGCGGCTGCGGCAGCGGCGCCGGTTGCGGTTGCGGCTGCGGCTGCGGTTGCGGTTGCGGTTGCGGCTGCGGCTGCGGCTGCGGCTGCGGGTACTGCGGCGGGTACTGCGGCGGGTACTGCGGCGGGTACTGCGGCTGCGGTTGCGGCTGATAGCCGGTGCCCCCGCCACCGAACGAATCGGGATCGTAGCTCGAGTCGGTGCCGCCCGACCCGTCCGGCGCGATGGGATAGGTGTAACCCGCAGGAGGCGCCTGACCCTGGATCTGGATGATGTAGGTCGCGGGCTGCCTGAGGTTCTTGAACTTCGGGAACGAGATGGAGGCGAGCCCGTTGGACAGGCACTGCAGCAGCCCGGGCACGTCCGAGGGCAGGATCTGGAGGTTCGAGGCCTGGCCGGTGGCGCCGGCGAGGGCGAACTTCATCCGGATCTGCCGGATCATCGGGTTGACGCCGAGCGCCGCCTGAACGCAGGGCTTCAGGACCTCCTGGTTCGCCGCGATCGCGCCGTTGATCTGCTCCACGGTCAGGGAGTACGGCCGGCCCGCCTCCTCCTTGGCCGCGGCCTGCGCCGCCGTCTCGGCCTCCGCCGCGGCGGCCGCCTTCTTGGCCTCCTCCGCCGCGATCCTGGCCGCCTCCGCGGCCTTGGCCGCCGCCTCGGGGTCGAGGATCGCGATCAGCTGGCTCTTCAGCTCCGGCAACGTCTGCGTGTCGTCGCGGATCTGGGCGACGTACCTCTCACCGGACGGGCCACCGAACTTCAGGATGCCCTCGGCCGCGGTCGCGATCGCGTCCTCGTGCCCGAGGAACGAGGAGTCCGCATGGTACAGCGTGACGAAGTGATTCAGCGTGCCCACGACCGACTGATCGCCGAGCTCGCGGATGGCGAGGGAGATCTCGCGGAGGTCCTCGATGGCAGTCTCGTGATCCATGAGGTGATCGAGGAGGCCCGAGACCGCCGCGCGCTCGCCCATGTTGACCAGGGCCGGCGCGACGACGCCCATCGGCGGGGCCTGCGTCTGCTCGAGGAAGTCGTACCTCATGTGCAGCGCCTTGACGAGGTACTCGGCGCCCGTCGTCCGCTTGCGCAGCGCCTGCACGACCGCGTCGCGCAGACCCTTGGGACACGACGCGTCGGAGTACACGGTGAGCAGATCCTGCGTCACCTCCGGCGCCGGGAACGCCGCGATCAGGAACGCCGCGTACGATCGGATCGGGAGCATCCGGTTGTCCTTGTCCCAGATGACCTCCTTCAGCGCGACGAGCGGATCGGCAGCGGCGCCGCCGCCGCCCGCGGGCCTGAAGCCGTTGGCGTCGATCGCCCCGGTGAGCACCTTGTGCCCCGAGTCGTGTGTCCAGATCTCGCCGCCGGAGACCGCGTCGATGAAGAACAGCTTCCCGTCCGTGTTCACGCCGACGACGCCGCCGGCGATCGCGGCCATGCTCTCGATGTCGCGCTCCGACCGGTACGTCCACCGCACCTGGTGGGTCGTTTGATCGAACGCGATGATGAACCGCCAATAGTGCAGGTAGTAGGCGTCGTCCGCCATGGCGATCGGCTTCGCGGGGTCGAGCGCGGGCTGCCAGTGGAACTTGATCTTCTCGGTCCCGGACCGCCCGGAGACCGGCAGCGCGAACGCGTCGCGCGCGAACGCCGGCTCGCCGGGGACCGGCTCGAGCGCCGGAACGAACGACGTCGATCCCGCGCTCGTCCCGACCGTGGACTTCTCGTCGAGCCGATAGAGCGTGGTGAGCTTGGCGCCGTTCGCGAGCGTTCCGTAGTAGGCGCCGGTCGCGTCCGCGCGCACGAAGTTGATCGTGAAGTCGTCGGCGCGCACGCGGCACACCTCGGTGCCCTCCTTCACGTCGATGATCGCCAGCTTCTGCCGATCCCACGGCACGAAGGCGAAGTTGCCGTGGATCGCGGGCGCGCCGAGCAGGCCGCCGCCAGAGGAGTTCTCCCAGAGCTTGCCGCCCGTCCTCGCGTTCACCGCGATGATCTGGCCGTTGGAGTACGCCCCGGTCTCCTCGCCGCCGACGCCGACCGAGATGATCGCGACGTCGCCCTCGATGTCGGCGCCGTGATAGTTCCAACCGGTCTCGATCTCGCGGCTCCAGAGCGTCGCGCCGGTCCGCAGATCGACGCCGACGACGTTGTACCCGGACTGGAACACCACGAGGTTGCCGCCGACCGTGAGCTCCGACTGGATGGGCGGCGAGACCTTCCAGACCTCCCGGCCCGCCGCGAGATCGATGCCCACGAGCGCCCGCGGCGACCCGTCGGTGACGAGGACCGCCATCGGGGAGCCGACGGTGTTCGCGGGGCCCGCGACCGCCTGCGGGGCGCCCATGCCGTTCAGCACGGCCTTCACGTCCTCCGCCTTGTTGTCCGGGAACTTGGAGCCGAAGGCCGCCGCCGTCGTGTCGAAGAACGTTCCGCAGATCTCGCCGGCAGCGCCGAAGGAGAACACCACGAGCGTCGCCAGGAGAGCCGCCTTGAGGTACTTCGCGATGTGCTTTCTCACCATGTGCCTACTCCTCCGCGATCTGGCGGATCATCCGGCTGACCGTCTTGTAGAGCGGGTTCTCGTCCTCCTCGGTCCCGGGGGGGAAGGTCGCCTTGTAGGAGACGGCGAACCTGCGCACGTCGGGACCCGCGAGCTCGAACAGCTGCTCGAGGATGGAGAGCTTCGCCTTCTCCGGGAACGCCGAGCGCGCGAGGAACTGCTCGAACCCCGGGAGGAGCATCGCCACGTCCACCTTGCCGAGGTACTGGGTGAGCCGCGCGGCGTCGTCCGGCGAGCCGATCTGCCCGATCGCGACGACGGCGTCGCGGACCCCGCGGTCGAACGCCTGGAACAGGATCGGGACGGACGCCGTGCTGCCGTGCTTGCCGAGCAGGAGCGCCGCCGTGTTGCGCACCTCCGCGTCCGAGTCGCGCAGGCGGTTCTCGATGGCCGCGATGATCTTCTGGTCGGAAAAATTCTCGAGCGCGAAGAGCGCCGCGACCCGCGCGTTCGGCCTGCGGTGATCGAGGTACTCGATGAGGATCGGTATCGAGCCGCGCTGGCCGATCGAGCCGAGCGCCTGGAGGATGCTGTTCGTGATGTCGTTGCGCGGCCCGGTCCGCAGGAGGTCCGTGAGCGGGCCGACGGCGTCCTTGGAGCCCGACGCCGCGAGCAGCTGCACGCTCGTCAGGACCTCCTCGGGGTTCGGGCTCCGGAGCTTGTGGATGGCGTCCTTCACCTCGCGCGATCCGATGGCCGGCGCCGTCACCTTTGCCTTGGCGGCCTTTCCCTTCGCGCCGCCCGCCTTCTTCTGGCCCGTCGCGGGAAGGCCCGCGAGCAGGAGGACAACGCATGCCAACAACACCGAGAATCTGCGCATGTTTCCACCTCGTCGGCTGTTCGTGCCGCGCCGCGCGGCGTCCTCGTGGTCCGGCCTCGACGCCGGCCCGCCTCGGCGCTCTTATGAATCCAAATCAGCCTGGTACCAATATCAGCAACGAATTGGAATTTCAACCGCACATCACAAGAGGTACTGGAGTAATATTGCGGCCTTATGGGATGGCGAGGGCACCTCCGGGATCGGCGCGCGCCGTTGGCCCTCGTCGGCGCCGCGGCGCTCGCGGCGGCCCTCGCGGAACAGTGGCCGGACTCCTATGATCCGGCGCGCGCGGGCGGCGAGTTGGCGGCCCGCTCCGGCCTCGAGATCGACGGCGCGACCTTCTCGTGGGTGTTCCCGTGGCGCGTGGCGGACGCGGGTCCGTTCGACTGGCACGCCGCGGCCTTCGCCGCGCGGGAGTCGGAGGGCGCGCTCCGCGACGTCTACACCGCCGAGCTCAGGGTCGCGAGCGACGGGGCGCCTTTCGAGATGCGCCGCCTGACCGATCTGTCTCGGACCGCGGACGGCGACGAGGACGTGCTCGCCGTCTCCGGCAACGGGCTGATCGCGTTCGCGGCGCGCGTCGGCGAGGCGTACGGCAGCGTCTCGGTCGTGGACTTCCGCGGCGAGTCCGCCGCGCTGACCGCCGACTGGCCGAGGGGCTGGCGCCTGGCCAACCGGATCACCAACCTGCAGCGGACCGGGCGGACCAAGGGCGTCGGGTGGAAGACGTACGTTTTTAGGGAGGCCCCGCAACGGCTCACGCTCGGGTTCGGCGCGGGGGAGCGGCTCTCGGTCGCCGCCGACGGCAGGGCGGCGTTCGACATCGACTCGAGCGGATCGAACCCCTCCCAGGAAGTCATCGTGCAGGAGGTGCTCAAGGGCAGGCCCGCCTTCCTCGCGTGGGCGGTCGACACGGCGCGCGAGGTGCCGTGGATCGGTAGGCGCACCATCGAGTGGATGGAGAAGTACTGGTTCGATCTCAACGACTGGCTCGCGCGCAAGAGGTACGCGCTGCTCGGGGACGAGGGCGCGGGCGCCGCCGCCGAGTACGCGGCGATGGTCGCGACGAAGCCGACCATGGGGCTCGCGGGCTGGCCGCCCGCGGACGTCGCCCCGCTGATGCGCAAGCCCCAATCGGGAGAGGGCGTCTGGTCGGCAGTCGACGACGAGCTCTTCACGCCGACCCCGGGCGGGCCGCCGCTGTTCTATCGGACCTTCCTGCGCTCCGACGCGGAGCGCCCGTTCGCGGTGACGCACGTCGTCGCGTGGGATCCGGCGCGCGTCGAGCTGCGCATCATGGCCGGCGTCCGGGAACCGGTCTCGACGACCGGTCTCAAGGGGCTCGGCGAGGTGCCGCGGGAGGGTCCGCGGGCGGGCGAGATCGCGCGGCTCGTGGGCGCGTTCAACGGCGCGTTCCAGGCGCTGCACGGCGAGTGGGGGATGGCGATCGAAAGGCAGTACTACCTCAGGCCGCGGCCGTACGGCGCGACGATCGCGACCTACGACGACGGGAGCACGGCGATGGGCTCGTGGCCGAACCCCGTCGGCGAGATGCCCGAGGGGATGCGCGACATGCGCCAGAACGTGCACCCGCTCGTGGAGGGCGGGGTCTACAACCCGTACCGGCGGGTCTGGTGGGGCGGGGTGCCGGCGGGCGTCGAGGAGCGCGTCGTCACGGCTCGCAGCGGGGTGTGTCTCTCGTTCGGCCGAAAGCTGCTCTACTTCTGGGGGGAGCACCTCTCGCCGGAGTCGCTCGGCGCCGCCATGGTCGCGTCGGGTTGCGACTACGGGCTGCACCTCGACATGAACACCGGCCACTGCGGCTTCGAGTTCTACCGCGTGGATTCGGCCGGCGAACAGCCCAAGGCGACCCGTGCGCTCAGCGAGTACAGCGAGGCAGAGGGATCGGTGCCGCGGCGTCCGGAGCTCGTCTTCCGCGCGAAGAAGATGGCCCGCGAGATGGGGCACATGCGATTTCCGCGGTACGTGGCCCGCGACCCCCGGGACTTCTTCTACCTTCTCCTGCGGCGCTCGCTGTTCGATAGGGGACCGGGCGAAGGCGGTGCTGCGTGGCAGCCGGTCGGAGCCGAAGAAGGGCTGCCCGTGCCAATGGTTCGAGCGGCGATGGGTACGGATCGATTTTTGTACAAAATCGACACATCGCAGACGGCGTTCGAGATCGCGAGCCGGGAGCCCGGGGACGCCCTGTTCGCGATACCGTTCGTCACCCAGGCGGCGGGCGTGTCCACGGGGCTCAGGCGGAAGGGAGAAGAGGTGCGGCCGATGCAGAGCGGGGAATCGGGGCTCGTGCTCGACGGCGCCGGGATCGCGTGGCGCGCCGCGGGCGACGTCGCGGGTGACACCGTGGTGCAGGGCCTCTCGGTGAACGTCGCGAAGCTCGTGCCCGCGTCGCACGCGGTGGGTTTCGACCAGGACGGGTACCTCGTGGGCGCCGCGTCGGGCGGGGGCGCCGCGGATCTCGGTGCGCTGCTCCGGGGCGCCGGGGTGGGGGAGGCCGTCGTCTTCATCGCGCCCGGAGAAGAGGCGCAGGCGGGTGGCGAGCTGCACTGGTTCGTGGCGAGGGGCCGCGCGCGGCCGGCCGCGTTCCGGGTGTTCGAGGACGTGAAGCCGGTGCCGCCGCCCGTGTGGCGCGAGGTGTACAAAAAGCAGGGCTCCGCGCTGTCGAAGGGGGACGGTGAAGAGTGATTCGGCGCGTGCGCCCGGGCTGGGGCCTGCCCCGCGCATCCTTGAAGTGCCCGAAACGAGTGAAGGTTCGTCGATTCTAAAGCGACGGGTGGATTGACTTCACGGAGTGCGCATGACATAGTTTCCAGCCAGTTAGAAGACCAAACATTGCCGGAGAGCCCTGCCGTGAAAAAACCGATTCCGTTCGGCAAATACTACCTCCTTGATCGAATCAGCGTCGGCGGCATGGCCGAGGTCTTCAAGGCCAAGGCGTTCGGTGTCGAGGGCTTCGAGCGCCTGATCGCCGTCAAGCGGATTCTCCCGAGCATCGCCGAGGACGAAGAGTTCATCACGATGTTCATCGACGAGGCGAAGATCGCGGTGCAGCTGACGCACGCGAACATCGCCCAGATTTTCGACCTCGGGAAGGTCGGCGATTCGTATTTCATCGCGCTCGAGTACGTCGCGGGCAAGGACCTGCGGGCGATGTTCGACAGGATGCGGAAGCTCGGCCAGTCGCTGCCGATCCCGATGGCCGCGTACGTCACGATGAAGATCTGCGAGGGGCTCGACTACGCGCACAACAAGAAGGACGCGGCGGGTCGCGACCTGAACCTCGTGCACCGCGACGTGTCGCCCCAGAACGTGCTCATCTCGTACGACGGCGAGGTCAAGATCATCGACTTCGGCATCGCCAAGGCCGCGGGCAAGGCGGGCAAGACCCAGGCCGGCATCCTCAAGGGGAAGTTCGGCTACATGTCGCCGGAGCAGGTGCGCGGGCTGCCCTTGGATCGGCGCTCCGACATCTTCGCGGTCGGGATCTGCCTGTGGGAGCTCCTGACCGGAGAGCGGCTGTTCGTCGGCGAGAGCGACTTCTCCACGCTCGAGAAGGTCCGAAACGTCGAGATCGTACCGCCGTCGAAGTACAACAAGCGCATTCCCGAAGAGCTCGAGAAGATCATCCTGCGCATCCTGAGCCGGGAGGTCGAGGACCGCTACCAGAGCGCCATGGACCTGCACGACGATCTCCAGAGCTGGATGTACACGTCGGGCAACTTCTTCGCGCGCAAGGATCTCTCGGCGTTCATGGCCGAGACTTTCCGGGATGACATCGAGAAGATGGCCGCGACCGACGAGGGGATCGCGGATCTGGCGCGCTCCACCGTGCCGCCGCCGCCGCGCGTCGCGAGGCCGACGGCGACCGGCGTCCCGGCACGCCCGGGTGCGCCGCCTCCTCCTCCTCGGGTGACGCAGCCTCCTCCTCCGCCTCCCCGGCCGTCGGGCGCAGCGGCGATGATGTCGCATCCGTCCGCGCCGCCGCCCGGAGTGCGTCCGCCTGCGCCGGGGAAGCGCACGATGATGGGGATGCCCGCCGTCGCCGCGCCGAGGCCACCGGGAGCGGCACCGCCTCCGCCGGCTCCGCCCCCA